>NZ_CALPCV010000006.1:0-105139 GCF_943193095.1 Parasutterella muris
TGATAATCACGGATTTGATAGCCGTTGCGGCCGACATAGAACGTTCGATATCTCCTCCTATAGCCCGGTAGCCGAGGCTTCCCCTGAAACTTCTCAGGGTGCTTCGAGTATTCAACGGCCGCCTTGGAGAAACTTTTGAACTGTTTGGCTATGACTTGTCCTTGCCTCTGCGCGGAAGCCGCCGACGGCATGGCTCGATAGTCACTGCCGTATTGATGCCTAAGTTCAGTATCCAGTTCTTTACGTGTCAGTACAGGCGCCTTTTCAAAGACACGATGTCTAAGCAGATAGACTGCGCAGTTGCCGAGCTTGCGCGACAATGAACAAAGCTTGTGGCAGGCTTGCCAGTTAGCATTGTTTTTACGAATAACGTGTCGCTCGACTCTTTGAATCATATGCAGTTATCTACCGGTTCTCATTGTGTTTTCAATCTCAAAGCTCACTTGATCTTCGTAGTAGCTTACAGACGAAAAGTTATTTCATCAACGATCTTGGAAAGACTCAAAGAAATTTTTGCTGACTTGTGTCAACGGGATCAAGTCAGGTTTTTGGAGTGCTCTGGAGAAGAGGATCATGTTCATCTATTGATCTCTTACCCTCCGACAATTTGCCTTTCAAATCCGGTACGTAAACTAAAAACCATATCATCTCTGAAAATTCGTCAAGAATTCTTCAATCAGATTCGAAGGATGCTTTGGGGCAAACGCTTTTGGACAAAAAGTTACTGTGTAATATCAGTTGGAGACGGAGCAACAACTGCCATTATTGAGAGATATATCAAAAATCATCGGCTGAATTGACATTCGGCCGGCCGCTATCCATCCCGCGCTTACGCTCGGGGAATTCCGCGGAATTCGTTAAAATAGACGCCAATAAGGAGTCGTTTTATGTGTGCTGCGATATTATGTTTGGAATCTTCGGGAACGCTTTGCTCAGCGGCGGTTTCCGGTTTCAATTCGGAAATCTTTATTCAGTCGGAAGTCGATCAGAAACATACCGAAGTATTTATCGGAATGATTCGCAGAGCGCTCGAATCCGCAGGCGGATCCGCCGATAAACTTGACGCGGTCGCCTTCGGCAACGGTCCGGGCGCCTTTACGGGCGTCCGCGTGGCGTGCGGCCTTGCACAAGGCATCGGCTGGGCGCTTAACCTGCCGCTTATTCCTATCGGAACCCTTACGGCGCTCGCCTACTGCCACCGCAATGTCATTGCCGACGGATGTCGACTGCTTTCGGCGATCGACGCGCGCATGCATGAAACTTACTGCGCGGCCTACCGCTATGAAAACGGCGAGTTTGTCGAAATCCTGGCTCCCTGCACCCGCAAGCCCGAAGAAATTACAGCGCTGTGCGACGACTACAGTATTGAATATGTCTGCGGTAACGCGTTTCGCGTATACGAAAAAGAAATCGGTTCGCTCGGCTCCGTAAAACTCCTTTCTGCAGAAGACGTGAACGCCTCCATGCTGATGCCGCTTGCGCAGCAGGCATTTGCCGAGGGCCGGCTCACAAGCGCGGAAAACGCCTCTCCCCTTTATGTCCGCGACCATGTCGCGATGACAATCAAAGAAAGAGAAGCCGGATTATTTCTCTAGGCAGACACAATGACGGACTTGTTTAAAGTTCTCCCGATGACGGCGGTGCACCTTGACGAGGTCGTCCGCATTGAAGCGCTCTCCTTTTACGAACCTTGGAGCAGCGCTTCCGTCGAATCCTCTTTAAATAAAGACGGATGCTTCGTCGCGGTAGATTCATCCGACACGGTTGTCGGATATTTGATCTTCAGCTATATCTTTGACGAAGGCGAACTTTTACGCATCGCGGTGCATCCTCTGCATAAACGCAAAGGCATCGCATCCCTTCTGATTCGTCAAATGCTTAATGAAGCGAAAGCGCGCAATATTAAACATTGGTTTCTTGAAGTGCGCGCAAGCAACTCTCCCGCCATCCGCATCTATGAGAAGTTCGGCTTTACCGTGATGGGACGAAGAAAAAGCTATTACAAAGGCCCGCACGGCAAAGAAGACGCCATAACCATGCACCTGAACGGAAGCTGACATCGTGCTCGATAAAAGAAAAACCGAACTCTGGAACGCCCTTAATCTCGGACCTCAATGGGTAGAAAGAGGTGAACTGCTCAGTCTCGCAGAGCAAGCGGAGGAGCCTGAAGCCGCTCCCGCGCTGACCGAAGCGCCAAAACCCGCGCCCGAGAATCGTGCGCCTGTACGCTCTGAAGCAGTGCAGAAAGATGCGCCGCAGGCAACTCTGCGTACCGCTTCCGCTCATAGCGTTCCGCGCGAAATGCCGCACCGCACGCCCCCTCAGCCTGTTCGTAAAGCGGCAGCTGAACCGCAGAACACTGCGCACGGCATGAACGACAGAAGCGTCTCCGCGGAAGGCTTTTCTTCTGAAAGACAGGAAAAAATTCTCCATGCGGATTGGACTGAGCTGAAACAATTGGTGCATGACTGCAAAGTCTGCGCGATCAGTCGTCAAAGAATTCAGCCGGTTTTCGGCGAGGGTGAACCGAAGCGGCGCCTGATGCTGATCGGCGAGGCGCCCGGTCGGGAAGAAGACAGTCAGGGTAAACCTTTTGTCGGCCCCTCGGGAAAGCTGCTTGATCATATTCTGGAAGCCTGCGGACTCGATCGTCAAAAGGATCTCGGCATTTTCAATATGCTCAAATGTCGTCCGCCGATGAACGCGACGCCCGAAAAATCTGAAAAAATCGCCTGTCAGCCGTTCCTTGATCGGCAGATCGAGCTGATCGATCCTGATCTGATTGTCGCGATGGGCAAACCCGCCGCATCCCGCTTCTTTGGTGAAGCTAAGGCGCTTAACCCGCTGCGCGGCAAAGTACACGAATTTAATGTCGGGGGAAGAAACCGTAAAGTCATTGTGACTTTCCATCCGTCCTACCTGCTTCGCTCGCCCGGAGAAAAGCGCAAAGCATGGCTCGACTGGTGTCTTATCCTCGACACGCTGGAAGGTTTAACTTCAAATGTCGAAAGAAACAGCCTTTAACGCACTTCCCGTCGTCGGCAAGTCCGCCGCGGATCTGAACCCTAAAGAAAGATACAAAGAAAAAGCACCTGCAGGAAGCGCGCTAGCGCTTTCCGTCGCTCAGAACGGCGCCCGCCTGAAAGCTTCCGGTCGGCTTCTCACCGTCATTTGCTCCGATCCGGGAGATGTGATTCGTCTTGCCGAAGAAGTCCGCTGGTTCGATCCCTCACTTCGCCTGAGCGTTTTTCCGGATTGGGAGACTCTTCCCTACGACGTTCTCAGTCCGCATGCCGACTTGGTGGGCGAGCGGCTTCAGACCCTCTTTAAACTTCTCAACCGCCATTCCGTCAAGGATGGCGTCGATGTGCTGCTGATTTCCGCGAGCACCGCTTCTCAAAGGCTCTCGCCTCGGGAATTTATCGGCGCAACGACGTTCTTCTTCCAAAAGGGCCAGCGCGTTGATCCGACCGAACTTCGCAGAGATCTGGTCGCCCGCGGCTACGAGCATGTCTCTCAGGTGGTCGCGCAAGGTGAGTTCGCCGTTCGCGGAGGACTTCTTGACTTATTCCCGATGGGCGCCAAAAAGCCGTACCGACTGGATTTCTTTGACGACGAGATCGACGAAATCCGCATCTTTGATCCAGATAATCAGCGCTCAGTTGAAAAGGTCGATGAAATTCGTCTGCTTCCCGCGCACGAATTTCCGATGGACAAAGATGCGAGAAGCCGATTCTGCGGACGCTGGAGAGAAAAATTTGACGGCGATCCTTCTAAAGTTTCGCTCTACAAAGACATCGAAAACGGGATTGCGCCCGCCGGAATTGAGAACTATCTTCCGCTCTTTTTTGATAAGACGGAAACCCTCTTTGACTACATCGGCGAAGACTGCACTTTGATGCTGCTCGGAGATGTCAACGAAGCGATTATTCAGTTCGATAAAGAAACCGAGGAGCGCGCCCGTTTTCTTCGCGCTGACGGAGAACGCCCGCTTCTTGATTTGAAAGAGCTTTATCTGACGGCAACAGAATTCTTCGAACACGCGGGAGAATATCCGCGCTTAGTGCTTCTTGACGGACTGCACGAGGCGCCCGATCTTCCGAATGTTTCCATCGAAAGACGCAAGGAAGATCCGCTTGAAGGCCTTAGAGCCTACCGGGATCTTTCCAAGGTTCGAGGCTGCAGGCTCCTGATCATGGCCAATTCCGCAGGACGCCTCGAAACCATTTCCGAAGTCCTGAAAGAAAATCGACTTGCGATTCCTACCACGAAGAATTTCGAGTCTTTCCTTAAAAGCGGCAAGGACTTCGCGCTCTGCTACGGACCTCTCTATGACGGAATGCATCTTGAGGATCCGGCGATCTCCATTCTGACGGAAACCGAACTTTATGCGGGCAGCGAGCGTTCGGTCAGAAGAAAGCGCAGACGCACCGAACGCGAAAGCAACATCGACATGATGATCCGTGATCTGTCGGAGCTGAAAGTCGGTGATCCGGTGGTGCACTTGGAGCACGGCATCGGCCGCTATCGCGGTCTTTCCACAATGGATACGCCGGACGGCCCGGCTGAGTTCCTTCAGATCGATTATGCCAACGAAGCCAAGCTTTACGTTCCTGTCGCGCAGCTGCACTTAATTTCCAGATATTCGGGCTCGGATCCGGAAACCGCTCCGCTTCATTCGCTCGGACGCGGCGAGTGGGAAAAGGCTCGTAAGAAAGCCGCAAAACAGGTCCGTGATACTGCGGCCGAACTGCTCAATATCTATGCGCTGAGAGAGTCCCGCAAGGGTTTCGCCTTTAAGTTCAGTCTGGCCGATTACGAAGCATTTTCCGAGGCTTTCCCGTTTGAAGAAACCGCCGATCAGAGTGCTGCGATCCGAGCGGTTTATGAAGACATGATTTCCGATAAGCCGATGGACAGACTCGTCTGCGGCGACGTCGGCTTCGGCAAGACTGAAGTCGCGCTGCGAGCGGCGTTCATGGCAGTTATGGGCGGCAAACAAGTCGCGGTTCTTTGTCCGACCACTCTGCTTGCTGAGCAGCACGCTCAGACATTTAAGGACCGCTTCGCGGATTTTCCGGTCCGCATCGCCGAACTCTCCCGCTTCCGCTCGACTAAGGAGACCCAGGCTGCGATCAACGGCCTGAAGGACGGCTCTATTGACATTGTGGTCGGCACGCACAAGATTCTTTCCGACAAGGTCGAATTCAAAGATCTCGGTTTAGTCGTCATTGATGAAGAACACAGATTTGGCGTGCGGCAGAAAGAGCAGCTGAAATCGCTTCGTTCGGAGGTGGACATTCTGACGCTGACCGCGACCCCGATACCGAGAACGCTTTCCATGTCGCTTGAAGGCATTCGCGACTTCTCTGTGATTGCGACGGCGCCGCAGAAACGTCTTGCGATCAAGACATTCGTTCAGCGCGAAAGCGACTCTCTGATTCGTGAGGCTGTGCTGCGTGAACTTAAACGCGGCGGTCAGGTCTATTTCCTGCATAACGAAGTGGAAACAATTGAGAACGCTCGGGCTCGACTCGAAAAACTGCTTCCCGAAGCTCGTATCGGCGTCGCCCACGGACAGATGAATGAGCGTGAACTTGAACGCGTCATGAGGGACTTCTATGCACAGCGTACCAATGTGCTTCTGTGCACGACCATTATTGAAACCGGCATCGACATCCCGAACGCCAACACGATCATCATGCACCGTGCGGATAAATTCGGTTTGGCGCAGCTGCATCAGCTGAGAGGCCGTGTCGGCCGCTCGCACCATCAGGCTTACGCGTATTTAATGACGCCGGGCGAAGGCGCAATTACCAAAAACGCCGGCAAGCGGCTTGAAGCGATTAAGGAAATGGAAGAGCTCGGAAGCGGTTTCTATCTGGCGATGCATGACTTGGAAATCCGAGGAGCCGGCGAGGTCTTGGGAGAGCATCAAAGCGGGAGCATGACGGGTGTGGGCTTTGACCTCTACACCCAAATGCTTGACTCGGCGGTGACCGCGCTTAAAGAAGGACGTGAACCTGATCTGCTTTCGCCGCTGGAAGCGACCACGGAAATCAACCTGCACTCGCCTGCCCTGCTGCGTTCAGACTACGTGCCGGACGTCCATAACCGTCTGATGTTCTACAAGCGTCTTGCGCAGGTCAAGACACGTGAAGATCTGTACGAAATTCAGGAAGAAATCGTTGACCGCTACGGCAAACTGACCGAAGAGGCAAAGAATCTCATTCTTACCCATCGCATTCGTATTGAAGCTAAGCCGCTCGGCGTTAAAAAAATCGATGCGGCCGATGAAGCCATCATCATGACATTTGTGGATAACCCTAGTTTTGATCCTCAAAAATTCTTTTTCATGCTTCAAAAGAATAGAAATATGCGCATGATGGGACCGAATCGGTTACGATTAGAGGCTTATAACGAGACCCCTGATAAACGAGGGGATGCCATTCTCAGAATTCTCAAGGAGCTGACGTGAACCAGGATCTAGTTCTCCAAACCAAGATCGGACATGAAGAGACTCTGCAAAAATTTCTGCATACCATCGGCCGGAAGGGAGTCATAAAAGAGCCCTGCGCGGTTCGTCTTCAGCGAATGAATCGAGAGGAATTTGAGACGCGATGGGCAGGCAAATGCCGCGCGCTTCAAATCGACGCCAATTGGATTGAACCGAGTTTGAAGCTGAGTCAGTTCAAGCTTTTTGCGACCGATATGGATTCCACGTTTCTGAATCTGGAAACACTCGATGAGATGGCATCCTTTGTCGGCAAAGGCGAAGATGTCGCCAA
Organism: Parasutterella muris; assembly: GCF_943193095.1. Lineage (NCBI taxonomy): Bacteria > Pseudomonadati > Pseudomonadota > Betaproteobacteria > Burkholderiales > Sutterellaceae > Parasutterella > Parasutterella muris. Next base: position 6,789 of record NZ_CALPCV010000006.1, read on the forward strand.
AATTACCGAACTGGCGATGCAGGGCAAAATTCATAACTACGCTGAGAGTCTCACAGCCCGCGTCAAACTGCTCGCCGGCGCCGACGCCTCTATCGTGGATCGTCTGATTGATCGTCACATCAGGCCAAATCCCGGAGCGGAAAAACTGGTCTCTGCGCTTAAAGAAGCCGGAATTCCGATGCTTCTTGTCTCGGGCGGATTCAGCTGCGTCACGGAAGTGGTCAAAGCCCGCTACGGCTTTACACACGTCATCAGCAACGAACTTGAAATCATCGACGGTAAATTGACGGGCCGCGTGACCGGACCTTTCGGCACGCCGATTATTGACGGCCGCGGCAAGATTTCCTATGTGTCAGCCTACGCTCTGCAGCACGGCATTGAACTCTCCCAGCTCATCACGATGGGCGACGGCTCCAACGATATTCCGATGCTGGAGGCGGCCGGCCTTTCCATCGCCTGGCATGCCAAACCCAAGGTTCGTCCGCATGCGAAACAGGCGTTCGATTTCGCGCCGCTCTCCGGACTGCTCGCCCTTTTTAGTTAGTTCGCTTATTAAGGAATTTTTTCGATTCCTATCTTAGAATTTTCCCTTATATGATCAATTTTTGCACGAATATTCGTGTCAAATTTTAAATAAATAGAATCCTTTCATTCAATCTTTTGATTTATTTTCGAAGAACATCGACTGTTACAGTTAGAAATAGATCAATGATAATACAAGTATCCGTGCAAAATTAGAACGTCGCTTCTCCCGGCAAAGAATAGACTGTAAGCGTATTCAATACTCAATCACCGGGAGAAATAATGACTATTCGTGTGACGCCATGGGGACATGACGCATTTGACGCGACAAGCCCCGAAGCCAAGAAAAAAGACTGGGCTTATTGGCAGAACCGCATGAACCGAGCCTCGCTGGTTATGCTCGAGAGCGAGCGCATCATTGATCATGAGACCGCGGTCAAAATTGCACGCGCGCAGAAAAGAGCCGAAGGGATTCAGGATGAACCGGGCAGGGAACGCCTTACGGACATCATGCCTCTGGAAAAGCTTCTGATTGAGGCCTGCGGCGAATCCGCCACTCTGATCCACTCCGGACGCAGCCGTCAGGACATGTTCACTACGCTCAATCAGGCAAGACTGCGTCTGGCGGTTCTCGATTTCTATGACGCTTTCAATGCGCTTCGCACCCGACTGCTGAAAATTGCCAAAGACAACGTCGAGACTTACATCCCTGCCTACACCAACGGCGTTCAGGCGATGCCGATCACGCTTGCCTTCTATCTGTGCGGATTTTTGGAATCGTTCGAGCGCGACGCGGATCGTATCAATGAAGCTTATCAGCGTATCAACCGAAGCGCCCTTGGCGCTGCGGTTCTCGCCTGCTCGAGCTGGCCGCTCAACCGCGAGAAGCTTGCTTCGCTTTTAGGGTTTGACAGCCCCATAAAAAACGGTCTGGACGCCGCTCAGATCAGTCTCTTTGACGTACCGCTTGAAGCCGCCTCGATTTCCGCAAACGTGGCGATCCGCATCGGAGTGCTGATGCAGGACTTGGCTCAGCAGTATTCACAGACTCGGCCCTGGCTGCTGCTTGATCAGTCTGCTGCCTACGGCTCGTCCGCGATGCCGCAGAAGCGCAACCCGGGCGTCCTAAATAAAACCCGTGCGGTTGCCTCTGACGTGGTCGGCGCGATGCAGACATCTTTCCTTCGGGCGCACAACCTGCAGCTTGGCATGTACGACAATAAGGAAACGGTGCTTGAAGACTGTTCCGGCGTCTTTGTTAAGGGCGTTGAAATGCTTCAGCTGACCGATCTTGCCTTCTCTCAGCTTCGTGTGAACGCCAAACGCAGCCTGGAAGAATTAAATTCCGACTGGACCACAACGATGGCGCTTGCTGAAGCGCTGCAGAGAAAGTTCGGCCTTCCCTTTAGAATCGGCCACACCTTCGCCAGCGAAATCGTGACAGTCGCCCGTCAAAAAGAGCTTTATCCCGATAACTTCCCGTATGAGCTAGCCGCCGAGATCTTCGGTAAAGTCACAGAGCGTCTCGACGGAAAAGCGCAGGAATTCAAGCTCACGGAATCCCAGCTGCGCGAGGCGCTTTCTCCGGTACACGCGGTTAAAAATACGGTCGGAGCCGGTTCCCCTTCCCCCGAAAACGTTCGCAAATCTATTGAAGAGCTTGAAGAGCGCATCGCTTTAGACACCGACACCGTCAAGACCCTTCGTGACAAACTTCAGCAAAGTGACGAAATGCTGGATAAAGCCTTCGAAAACCTTCTCTCTCAACCCTAAGGAACTCATTATGATTTGGATTGGCTTAGCAATTGTTGTTCTAACTTTCTACCTCATTTATAAAAACTATGAAGCCCGTCTGGTGCTCGCCTGCTCCGGTTTAATCATGGCTTTCATCGGCCAGGTATTCGCGGGATCATCCACAACGGTGTCCGTCGCAGTAGACGCATTTGTCAAACAGCTCGTTAACGGCGGCTTGGTTCCGACTATTGTGACCGTCATGGGCTTTGGTTATGTCATGACGTATACCAAATGTTCAGATCATTTAGTCAACATGCTGGTTAAACCGCTGACACATGTACCGTTCATAGTCATCCCCGGCGCCGCGCTGATTACCTGGGTTCTCAACATCATTCTGCCGTCAGCGGCCGGTATTGCGGCCGCGGTCGGTGTTCTGCTGATTCCTGCACTGATCGCGCTCAAAGTTCGTCCTGTCATGGCGGCTGCCGCCGTGTTTGTCGGAACTTGGGGTTCAGTGGTCAGCCCGGGCCTGATGTTCAATCCGCAGATTGCTTCTATCGCTTTCAAAGCTAAAGAAATCCCGTCCGCTGACGCCATGATCGTGATTATGCAGGAAGCGCTTCCGTGCGCCGTGGGTGCCGTCGTCGCCGCGATCGTTCTTGCCGTGATCTGCGCGTTCTTAAAGGAAGGCGTGGGCTCGACAGAGATCACCAAAGAGTTGCCCGAAGGCGAAGAAATTCAGAAAGATTTCAAAGTTAATCCGATCAAAGCGATTGTTCCGATTATTCCGCTCGCGCTTCTGGTCCTTGCGTCCAAGCAGGTCGGTCTTCTTCCGACTAAAGCGTTCTCCGTTCCGGTCTGCATGCTGATCGGTACCGCAATCGGCATCGTTGTCGCGATCTTTAATAAGCAGAAAGTCGGCGACGTCTCCAAGCGTTTCTGCCGCGGTGCCGGCGACGGCTTCTGTGATGTCGTGATCCTGATCGCCGCTGCCGCGCTCTTTGCCGCCGGCATGAAGTCGATCGGTTTAACCGGCACGCTCGTTGACGCCATGAAAGGTTCTCAGTCGGTCGCCATGTTCGCCGCCGCTGTCGGTCCCTTTGTTATGGCCGCGATCTGCGGTTCCGGCAATGCCGCTGCACTTGCCTTTAACGAAGCCATTACTCCGAACGCGGCTGATTTCGGTCTGACCGTCGTTCAGCTCGGCGCAGTCGCTCAGATTGCCGCGGGCCTTGGCCGCACAATGTCTCCGGTCGCAGGCGGCGTCATCATTCTCGCAGGTATCGCCGGCGTGAATCCGATGGAAATCGTCAAACGCACAGCGATCCCGGTCATTCTCGCACTGGTTGTTGTAACCGTCTTAATGTTCATCCTGAACTAATAGGCCCTTCCCCCGGGCGGCTTCGGCCGCCCATTTTTTTATCTGCGCGTTCCTGACACTCAGTATTCTTTCGACTTTTGGAATTACCGTTTATTTGCTAATCCTCTCGGGTAAAAACCTCTCTATGCACCCACCCGAGAATATGTAACAATGGCCCAAAAAATTTAAAAATGATGAAGTGGTCAACGGTGAACAGAGTTAGAAAGATATTTAACGCTGCAGCCTCTGTGTTCGCAGCGCTGACCTTTTGTACCTACGCTCATGCCGATGAGATCAAAATCGGCATCATTGACTCTTTCAATCCGGGCCTGTTTTCAGAAACACTCAGCCCGACATTGGATTATCTAAACCAAAAACTTCCGCAGCATCAGTTCAAATTTGTTCCAGTGAATTCGATCAATCCGGCCGAAGATCTCAAAAGGCAGGATGTCAGTTTCTTTATCTGCTCTGCAGGGACATTTCACGAGCTCAGTCTCCTGCAGGGTGCGATGCACATCGCGACTAGAAAGACCGTCCTCTCTGAGGATCCGTCTGCATCCGAAGCAAGTACGTTTGTGACGCTCGCCGATCGAAAAGATCTGGACTCCCTGGCGTCGCTGAAAGGAAAGACCGTTGTCGCCTCTCAGCCGAACTCCTTTGACGGCTGGCTCATCGCACTCCATGAAATACATAAGCTCGGCTTTAACCCAGACAACTTTTTCTCAAAGGCCCTCTTCTCGCATTTTCAATTTCCGGACGCGCTGATGGCGCTCGTCGAAAGGAAAGCGGATGTCGCGATCTTATCAGCCTGCCTGCTTGAGAAAATGGCGGATGAAGGCCTGCTGGACCAAAGCGAATTCAAGGTTGTCGCGCCAAAATCCAATACAACACTTCATTGCGCGCATTCAACGGATCTCTATCCCGGCATTGTCTTTGCCTCCGTGGAACAGACCTCTCCGAAATTGGCCTGGGAAGTAACTTCCGCACTCATTTCCATAGGAGCGACCAACGACTACGAATGGACGATTGCCAACCGCTTCTCCAAAGTCAGCGACTTGTATCGCGACCTTCAGATCGGTCCCTACGCTTATCTCAAAGACTGGAGCCTAAACGGAGTCATCAGCCGCTTCGGAACAGAGATCGGAGTCGCCGCTTTACTGCTTCTCATGCTCATCGGCAACTGGTTCTATCTCAGAAGGACCGTTGCCAAACGGACGGCTCAGGTCAAGCGAACGCTTGAAAGACAAATTCAGCTGGAAAAAGAGCAGCGCGAATCCAGACTCCGACTCGCTCAGCTGGAAAAATTCGGCGTGATCTCCCAGATGTCCGGGATGCTGGCTCACGAATGCCAGCAGCCGCTGATGGCGATCAACAACTACTTGGCAGGCCTCAAGTATCACCTCCAAAAAGAAGGCCGCTCGGACGCGCTGACCGCAAAAGCCATCTCAAATCTGGAATCCAACAGCGAGAGGATCGGCGACATCATCATCCGCGTGCGCAATTACGCCAAACGCAAACGCGGCACACTCAAAAGATGCGATTTAACTCAGATCGCAGAAAGCGCACTTACCGTTCTCGCTTCAGGACAGTACAAAAATATTCCGATTAAATACCAGGGACCCCAACACGCTTATGTCAGTGGCGAACCTCTGGAACTGGAACTGCTGATGATCAATCTGATGCGCAACGCCTGCAGCGCCGCAGAATCTCAAAGTCAGCCGGCCGTTTCTCTTACGATTACCGACGCCGACACCGATCACTTTTGTATTGAGGTGGAAGACAACGGCCCGGCGCTCGACGATGCCGGATTTGCCAGACTTAAATCTCTTGGCGACAGCATTAAGCCCAACGGAATGGGCATCGGTCTTTCTCTTGTGAGAGGAATCGCGGACAGTCACGGCGGCACGCTGGAATTCAGCCGCCTTCAGCCAAACGGCATAAGCGCGAAGTTCACCATTGAAAAGGATAAGGGAAATGAAGCACCCGCTGGTTAGAATTATTGACGACGACGCAGACGCTCGAAGCTCCACCTCGTTCTTCCTCAGCGTGATGGGCTGGGAAATCAAAGAATACGAAAGCGCCGTTCACTTCCTTGAAACCGACGATCTTTCAAGACCGGGCTGTCTGGTGCTTGATGTGCGTATGCCTGAGATGACAGGCATGGAGCTGCAGGTCAAATTAAATCAAAAGGACTGCCGCCTTCCTATTATCTTTCTATCAGGTCATGGAGATTTGGATATGGCGGTGCACGCGCTCAAGCGCGGCGCCTCTGACTTCCTTGAAAAAACTTCCAAACCCGAGCGGCTTCAGGCTGCCGTCTGCAAAGCGGTCAAAGAAAGTGTTGCACTGACAGAAAGCATCGAATCCCGCGAGAAGCTGAAATCGGTCTTTGAGTCTCTAACGCCAAGAGAAAAAGAGGTTGCACTGCGTGTAGCTAAAGGGGAACTCAATAAGGTCATTGCTTATGACTTAGGCATTAGCGAGCGTACGGTAAAGATGCATCGCTCAAACGTCTGCGCAAAACTTAATGTAGCCTCAGCCGTGGAGCTGGCAGCCTTCCTTAACGAACTGCAGGTATCGTATGAATAGACGCTTTTTTCTTTTGGGCTCGCTGCTGAGCTGCGTTCCTACGCTTTCAGCCGCATCTGAAAAAGAATACAGTCTGATCATCATCGGGTCCGGCGCCGCAGGGCTTTCCGCTGCGGCCGCTGCCGCGGAAACCGGTTTAAAAGATATCCTTGTCATTGAAAAAGCTCCCTTCATCGGCGGACACTCCGCGCTCTCGGGCGGAAGCGTCAACGCCGTGGATCCGGAAATGCAGCTGCGCCAAGGCATTAAAGACAGTCCCGAATTATGGGAGCAGCAGATTCTTGAAACCGGCGCATATCGTAACGATCCGGCACTGGTAAGAACGCTTGTCAGCAATGCCTACCCAACTTTCCAATGGCTCTCCGGACTTGGAATCCCTTTCCAGGAAGAGGTTTTTGAAGCCTGGTCCGGCAAGCATAAACGAGCGCATTCTGCCGGAGCCAAACGGAACGGCATGCTGTATCTGCGCACCCTCAATCGCCATGCCCGGGATTTGGGCGTGCAGATGCTGCTCAACACCAAAGCTGAACGCCTGATTTTTGAGGATGGAAGAGTCCAAGGCATCAGCGTCATTGATAAAAACAAGCGGCAGAGACTGATTCGAGCTAAAGCGGTCCTTATCGCAACCGGAGGCTTTACCGGGAACCTTTCCATGCGGATGCGCTACGACCAGAGGCTCGACGGCAACATCCGCAGTACCGCCGATCCCAACGGAACAGGATACGACAGCGCATCCGGTGACGGCATTCTTATGGCTGAGACAATCGGCGCGAAAACCGTGGATATGGATGCGATACAGCTCATTCCGCTTCAGGGCGGCCGCCTTCTTGACTACGTCGGAGGCGACATCTTCCTTGATTCATCCGGAAAAAGATTTGTGGATGAAAGCGCTGAAGTGCGCTTTGTCTCGGAAGCGTTTCTGAATCTTCCCGACCGCGTCATGTGGGTGGTGACTGACGCTCAGTCAACCAAGAATTCCGGCTTAGAAGCAAAACTTCTGACGGGCGTTGTCGACACAGCGGGCAGCATCCAAGAACTTGCGGACAAAATGGGTGTCGACCGCGCAGTCCTGAAATACACGATTGACCGCTACAACAAGTTTGCTGAACAAGGAAGGGACGAGGACTTCGGTAAAACCACATTTACTCAGAAAATCGAGAAACCGCCCTTTTATTTCGGAAAAGAACGCTTTGACGCGCACTTCAGCTGCGGCGGTCTCAAAATCAATCCTTCAGCCCAAGTCCTGGATCAGGCGGACCGTCCGATTAAAAACCTTTATGCGGCAGGCGAAGTCACGGGCGGTATCCATGGCGCGGATCGCTTAGGAGGCGACTCGCTAATCTCCTGCTTTGTGTTTGGCCGAATCGCCGGACTCAAAATCGCCGAAGAACTCAATCGGCGATAACGAGTATGCACCTTGGTGCATATGCACGAAGGTACATTATGGCCAAAAGCCGGACACGACAAAATATCCATCAACAAGGTTTCACTTTTAAAACTCAACTTCTTGATGGAGATTAAAAATGCAGAAAATTATCGTTGCTTCCGCTTTAGCACTCGCAGTTTCCGCCGCTTGGGCCGACCAGACTGTTCAGGCTGACGTTGTCATCGTCGGCGCGGGCGGTGCCGGTTTCTCAGCCGCCGTCTCCGCTGCCGAAGCCGGTGCAAAAAACATTGTTCTTCTTGAAAAGAATCCTGTTGTCGGCGGCCATACCGTCATCTCCGGCGGTTCCGTGAACGCGGTTGACCACGAACGTCAGAAAGCGCTCGGCATTGAAGACTCCGCAGAAAAGATGGCTGCTCAGACAATGAAAGCCGGCGACTTCCGCGCCAATCCCGAACTGGTTAAAACACTTGCCGACAATTCCGAAGCGGCCATTAAATGGATGGAAAAACTCGGCGTACAGTGGAACCCGCGTGTCTTCGAAGCTTGGGGCGGCCTCTTCGCTCGTTCTCACAACTCCGGAGACAAGAACGCCGGACACGATTACATCCGCGTTCTCAACAAAGCAGCTAAAGAACACGGTGTACAGGTTAAGACCAATACACGCGCAATTGAGCTGATCCGCAAAGACGACAAATCTCCGGTTGAAGGCGTCGTCGCTCAGACAAAGAACGGCGAAAAGATTACTTATCAGGCCAAAGCAGTTGTTCTGGCAACCGGCGGCTTCACCGCGAACGTTCCGATGCGTATGCGCTATGACAGACGCTTAGACGCCTCCTTCAAAACAACCGCCAACCCGACCGGCAAATCCTTTGACGGCTCTACCGGTGACGGTATCAACATGGCTACAAAGATCGGCGCTGATACTGACGGCATGAACTACATCCAGCTGATTCCGTTCGTCGGCGGCCGCTGCATCGACTACGTAGGCGGTGACATCTTCGTAGATCCTCAGGGCAAGCGCTTCGTCAATGAAGGCGGAAGACGCGACGCCATCGCTGACGCTGTTCTCGCTCTTCCCGGCAGAACAATGTGGGTCATCACGGACGACCAGTCTCTGAAGGGCGCCTCCGTTGAAGGCAAGCTGAAGAAAGGCATCGTCTTTAAGGCCGACACCGTCGAAGAAATGGCTCAGAAGATGGGCGTTGATCCGAAGGTTCTTCAGGCCACACTCGACCGCTACAACGAATTTGCAGCCAAGAAGGAAGACCCGGACTTCGGCAAGACCACATTCACTCAGCTCATCAACAAGCCGCCGTATTTCTTCGGTAAAGAAACTCAGGACGTTCACTTCTCCTGCGGCGGTCTCAGAATCACACCGAACGCTGAAGTTGTGGATGTGAACGGCAAAGTCATTCCGGGCCTCTACGCAGCCGGCGAAACCACCGGCGGTATCCACGGTACGAACCGTGCCGGCGGCAACGCTCTGATTGACAACTTCGTCTTCGGCCGCATCGCCGGTCAGCAGGCAGCAAATCTCGCTAAATAATCTGTGGAGGCCTATATGAAATTATCACCCCTATTTATAGGCCTCGCCGCAGCTGCTCTGTTCTCATTCAGCTGCGCTGAGGCGGCAGGAGTCGCTGAAAAGCACGCAGCGAAGAATATGCCCTGCACGGTCTGCCACCAGGCTCCGACAGGCGGTCAGGATGTGGAATACACAAAATGCGTTCAGTGCCACAACCCGGATCAGCTGAAAACGGCAGGCGAAAAGATTAAGCCTAAGTTTGACGGTCTGAATCCGCATGCACCGCACTTCGAAGATCTGAGCTGCATGGAGTGCCACAAAGGTCATGCGCCGCAGGAAAACTTCTGCGCCGGCTGCCACGGCAAGTAATTCGGATTTAGTTTTTTGATAGTTCTCCTTGGGTCGGCCCGAAACACAAAGTTTCGGGCCGTTTTTTTCGGAGAAAAAACTACACAATAAAAGAATATTTTTCCTGCAGACGACGCTTCTGCTCACCTTCGATTTCTCTTCGTCTGCGAACATAAAAATCGATAAACATCTGCACGCGGCGAAGTTTAAAGGCGGCAAGCGTTGCGCCGATATAGTTGTCCAAATTAGGAATGCGCCAGCCGTTAAGCACGGGAACCAGCTTGCCTTCCATAATCTCGTCAAAACAGTGATGCAGCGGCATATCAAGCACAATGCCGCAGCCTTCCACCGCCGCGGTTTTTGCAAGCAGGATGTTGTTGAACCGAATCATGGATTTCCAGCGGAATGTCTGAACACGGCCGTTCTTCTCCATCACATCCGAGTGCGGTCGAACGCGGCCCGTGTAGATGACGCCCGAATGATTGACAAGTTCTTCGGGAGAAGTCGGAGAGCCCGCTTCTTTAAGATATTTGGGAGAGGCGCACGGCACAAAAAGCGATCTGGTGACCCAGTTCTCCACAAGATTGGCACTGTTGACCGGACCGTAATAAAGCATGAGATCGGTCTGACCGCCCATGAACGCTTTAGGATCATCATCTCCGATCACGTCAAAGGAAACCTGCGGATGGCGCTTTTGGAATTCCGCAATCAAAGGCACAACCTGAGTCTGCAGAAATCCCGGCATCGCACCAAACCGAATGCCGCCTTTATCTGAGTCCGCGTTTTCTTTCTCGGCTTCCAGCGTCTTTCTGATGTCCGAAATCATCGGCTCAATCTTTGCGCGAAGCTCCAGAGCGGCCATTGTCGGTTCAAGCTTCCTGCCCTGCCGCTCTAAAAGCCGATGCCCGGTCTCTTCCTCGAGCGAAGAAATCAATCGCGAAAGACGGCTTCTCTGGATGGAATTCATATCTGCCACCCGTGTGATCGAACCTTCGTCCATAACCTTGAAAACCAGTTCCCAAAGACCGAGGTGCAGACTTTTCCATTGATTTGAAAGCATGAAGAGAATCCTTAATCCGCCGATGAGCCTTAATGTGTATTTGGACGGCAAACTAATTTAGCCTGCGAAGCGCCCGTATCGGACAATTTTAAAACAATTGAATTTAGAATACAGATAGCCTATGGGGCGGAGGAAGCCTTGCTTTTCTCCTCCTTTAAGGTGAAACATAAATAACCGGGATGACCTTCATATCCTGACGACAGATACTCATACAAATGTTTAAGACAAAGATCTGCACCTGTCTTCTGCTTGCACTCGCGGCGGCTGACTTCGCTTCGGCAGCAATGCCGCTCAGTTTCACAGTCGCAAGAGACTGGCTGTACGAACGCAGCGACAAAATCAAGTCGAGCGAAGCCAATGTTCAGAGTAAGCAGGAAACTCAGAAATCGCTCGAAATGCTCGGCGGTCCGACAGTAACTGTTCAGGCCTTCCAAATCGCTGGGCAGAAGAAAATCGACATTAACACGCAAGTCCCTTCACCGATTCCGCTGCCCGGTCTGACATCATTCAATGTCGGCCTTCATGAAAAAATGTCGCTGAACGGTCCAAGAGCGTCTGCGACAGCGACTTGGCCGATTTACACGGGCGGTAAGATCTCCGCGGCACAGGAAGCAAGCAAATACGCGGTCGATGAAGCGATGGCTCAGAAACGAGCCGATGTTGAAGATTTAGATGCTCAGCTTGCGGGCTACTACTTCGGCACACAGCTTGCAGTTTCCATCGAGAAACTCCAAAAAGACATGCTGGCTCATCAGGATCAGGAACTTGCGAAAGCCAAAAAGTTTGAAAAACAGGGCATGATCAGCAAGATTGAGCGTATGTCCGTACAGGTTCAGAGAGACAATCGTCATCGCGAATACCTGAAAGCCAAAGACAACGCTAAAGTCGCCAAACTGCAGCTTGCGAGACTGCTCAGAGATGACGACTTCGGGGATCTCTCAACACCTCTGTTTGTCTTGAACGTTCCGCTTCAGCCGCTTAAATACTGGGTGGATACAGCTCTTGCGGCCAACCCTCAGATTGCCGTCATTCAGGCCAAAGCCGATCAGGCAAGCGAAGGCGTCAAAGCTCAGAAAGGCGCATGGCACCCTCAGGTGTTCGCATTTGGCACTTATAACTTCATCAAACACTATCAGACGCTTGTCGAACCGAACTGGATCGCGGGTATCGGCGTCAATTTCACGCTTTGGGACGCTAAGGACAGACGAGCGAGCATCCGAAGCGCCGAGGCGACGGTTCGCCAGGCTGAAGCCGGCAAAGCCGAAGCCATCAATCAGGTAAGAACCGGTGTTGAAGTCGCATGGCTTAAAACTAAGAACGCGATTGAGCAGTACAAACTCAGCGCTTCAACCGTCAAACTTGCGAGCGAAAACCTTCGCCTGAAGTCCAAGAGTTTCGGCGAGGGACTTGCGACCGCGCTCGATGTCAACGAAGCGCGCAATCAGCTTCTGCAGGCAGAAGTCGGCCGACGTCTCGCCGCCTTTGAATTTGTCTCCAATTACGCCATGCTGCACGCGATCGCGGGACAAATGAGTGAATTTATGAACGCCGTTAACAACCGTCAAGTCATTATCGAACAGTAATCGTTATGTCAGAGTCCACGAACAAACCCTCTCCCGCTCAGAATCAAGCGGCGGCGCAGACAGATCAAAATGCTGATCTCAAAGTATCCAATAAGTCAAAGATCGGCATTCTCCTTCTGCTCATTTTGCTTTCCGCACTGATAATTTTCCTGGTGTACGGCGTCTATCGTGCGGCCTTTCCGCCTCTTCCGCCACTACAAGGACAAATGGAATCAAGAACGGTCACCGTCGCATCAAAAGTTCCCGGACGCGTTGCGAAAGTTCTCGTGAAGGAAGGAGACACTGTGGCCGCGGGGCAGCCGGTCGCAGAAATGCATCTGCCTGAACTTGAAGCCAAACTTCAGCAGCTCGAAGCTCAGAAACGCGCCGCTCAGGCCAAACAGAGCCTTGTTGACGAAGGCGCCCGTCCTCAGGAAAAAGAAGCCGCTAAGGCTCAGTGGGAAAGAGCTCAGGCCGCGGCCGACTTAGCGTTTAAAACATACAACCGAATTTCCGCCCTTTACAAGGACGGTCTGGTGTCCAAACAGAAGTACGACGAAGTTCAAACCAACTGGAAAGCGGCAAGCCAGCAGGCCAATGCCGCCAAACAACAGTACGAAATCGCTCTGATCGGTGCAAGAGAACAGGAAAAGTCCGCTGTATCGGATCTGACCGCGGAAGCACAGGCCGGCGTCAAACAAGTTGAATCCCTCACCGCTGACAAAACACTTTACGCGCCAATCGGTGCAGAAGTCGATAAGGTCATACTGATCGAAGGCGAAATCGCCGCAGCGGGTTTCCCGGTCGTGACCCTAGTTGATCTGAACGATCAATGGGCAAGCTTCAACATTCGCGAAGAAAACATGCCCGACATCAAGATCGGCAAGGTCTTTAAAGCGTATGTCCCTGCGCTTGGCGACGAAAAAATCGACTACGAAATTTATTACATCAGTCCGCGGGCCAATTACGCCACATGGAGAAGCACACGCATGGACTCGGGCTACGACATGAAGACTTTTGAAGTCAGAGCCCGCCCTCTTAAAAAAGTCGAGGGACTGCGTCCCGGCATGAGTGTTCTTGTAGACGATTACAAGTAGATCATCATGATTTCTCCGATTAAATGGTTCGAACTTGTCGCCGCGGTAGCAGCCCGAGAGGTCAGACAGCTCATCAGCAGACCGCAGGAAATTATTTTTTGCGGTTTTATGCCGGTCATTTGGGTTCTGATTGTCTGGGGCCTCTTGTACAACGGCGTCATTACCGATGTACCCGTCGCTTATGTCGACCACGACAATACATCGATGAGCCGTGAAATCGGAAGAGCGCTGGATGCGGACAGAACCATGGGACTCGTCACGTACAACAGCCACGATGAAGCGCTTGCCGCACTGAAGCACGGCTCCGTTTACGGCATCATTGAAGTCCCTGAGGGCTACATGAAGGAGCAGTACAAAGGGACCGGCTCCTCGCTGTCAGTTTATCTGGATGAAAACCGCTATGCGGTCGCAGGCACAATCCAAACCTCCATAGCCACGATTATGAGTGCGATGACGCTGCAGAATATGGCCAAGGTGACGCTTCTTACGGGAAGCGGCGTAAGCGGCGCAGAGCGAATTGTTTCGGGTGTTCATTCGGACTTTTACGCGCTCGGCAATATGCAGTTCAGCTTCCTCGCCTTTTTAGGCAGCAACCTGATGCCCGGCGTGATTATGCTTGCTGCGGTTCTCTCCTTTGTAACGGCTATCGTTCGGGAAGTCTACCTTTACCGAATCAATGAGTGGATGGATACCGCGCAGCACTATGTGACCGCAGCGCTTTGCGGCAAACTCCTGCCCCACTATTTCTTCTATTGTCTGGTCATTCTCGCCTACATCGGATTATTTGCCGGAGTAAGCGGATTTACCGCGCTGAAAGCCTCAAGTTTATTTATTTGGTTTATCTGCGGTGCGGCCTGTCTGCTGGTTATGCTGACATGCGCCATTCTGATCTGCGGGATTGCTCCGACCTGGCGTTTTTCGCTGGTGGTGGCTTCCGGCTTTGCCGCACCCGCACTGCCTTTTACCGGCTTTTCGATGCCGCTTGACTCCATGAGCGACATTGCAAGGACGTTCTCTAAGTGTCTTCCGCTGACTTGGTTCATCGAAGGTCAGACGCAGCAATGGACTCTCGGTGCAGACATTTGGGATATGGGAACCACGTTCGGTGTTTTTCTTCTGATGATATTTATTCCTCTGATTCTGGGTATTCCGGTCTTCAGATGGAAATACCGGATATTTGCAAAACAAGAATTAGAGGCGGAGGCCGATCATGTCAGCTAAACATCCAAGCCTCTTTGACAGTTTTCTCTTTACGCTCAGACAGTGCGTCAGTAATTTAGCCTGCGCGCCTTTCTTTTGTTTTGCGATCTTCTTCTATTCCTTCTATTACTGCTGGCCTTACATGGAGCAGCTCCCCGATCACCTGAACATTGTGGCGGTCGATGAGGACATGACGCCTCTTTCCCGCAGGCTCATCCAAGAGCTAAAAGCCTCTCCCTCCGTTCATGTGGAGTTTCAGGCTGCCGATCAGAAGGAGGCAGAACGCATTATGCGCCAGGGCGGCGTCAGTGCGATTCTGATCATTCCTCCGAATTTTGAGCGTGACACAGTCCGCGACATTCCGACGGCACTTGTGCTCGTTTCCAACGGCGCGTTTATCGTCAAAGCCAGGGTGTCTATGAACGGTGCGGCAGGTCCCCTTCAGAAAGTTGTGACCGGCGCAATAGCCGGGCATCTGCTCGAGCACGGAATACCGCTTGATAAGCTTGCCCAAGTTAAAAATCGTGCACCGGCGTTTGTTTTCCAACCGATGTTCAATACGGTTAACGGCTATTTGAACTTCACGGTACCGATTGTCTTTGTCATCATCATTCAGACCGTCTTTACCGCGGGCATCGGCATGCTGCTCAACGATTGGTTCTGGCGCCGAAAGTACCCTTACGCACTGGCGCTTGCGATGCGAAGCTTCCCGCATTTTATTGCGATGTATCTGCCTTTCTTTATTCTGGCCTTTCTCTGGACCATGTATATCGAGGGTGCATCATTTGCCTTCCACGGCGTCAACGCGTTCAGAAAAGTGCCGGCAACACTTGCCGTCTCGGCGGTTTTTAGTTTTGCGATTACATCCATGGCGGTCATGATTGCGGCGCTGTGTAAACGCCTGCGCTATATCGTTCAGATTATTGTTCCGACTTCCATTCCCTGCGTATTTTTATCCGGCAATCTTTTCCCCTGGCAGAATTTCCCGGAACCGATTTTGTTATTCAGCAAGCTGTTGCCTTCAACGCCGGCCGCTGGCGCCATGCTTCGCGCTTCACAGGCAGGCGCGACGATCTCAGAAGTTGTATTCCCCTACCTCGCCCATCTGCTTTTGCTCGGTTTGATATTTTTCACAGCCGCAGTATTGATTCTCAGGCGTTATGCGAACGATGAGCAGGCACTGGCTCAGATTAAAGATCTGAGAGACGGAATACAGAATGAGAAACTTGAGAAAGAGCTCACACCCAAACAGCTTGGAAAAATTCTCGGCAATGTTCCTGACGCTTAAAACGTCAGCTAACCTCACAGGAACGCAGAATTCTTCCGGAGATTTCTGCTTCAGATGAGGATCATTGCGCTAAACGATTTCGTTATACTTTATTTGACGAATGAAATAAGGGAGGATTGATCATGTTCATTGGTGATCCAAGAAGAGTTGATTATTGGACTTCTGCTCCACCGCTCCCGCCGTCCATTGAAGAGCTCAAAGAGTCCGGTGAGTGGGATTGATCAAAAAAGACTGATGCTCATGGGAAGACGGATTGCAATTAGAGACGCTGAAAAAAGAAAAGTAATCCTCATAAAGATTAGGAGCAGCGCAAACAGCAAATAATAAATTCCTTGCCTAAACTCTAAATCTCTGCTCCCGTGACATGGTTACGCGCATAGAAGGTCATCAGATTTAAATAATCAGGCATGCCTTGAGCTTTTTTCGATAACGACAGCTTTCCTGACGCCTAAAGAGTCAGCGAACGCAAAAAGACCGGCCTTGGCAATCATTAAAAACGCCAAAGTCGGCCTTCTGTTTTTCTGAAGACCTCTCGGTCAAATCAGATATAAAACCCGGTGGCGTCAGGCATTAGCCCATTTCAAGTCCTAATCCGAGGAGGCCGCAAACACCTACAGCCATCACGACGAAAAGAATGAACAGCAGCACGAATGTGATAACCCGCATACGCTTTGTGACGACCTGGAAAATCAGCCATGCAAAGCAGCAAAGACATACAACTGCCCACAGGATTGTAAATACGATGTTCATAACACCTGCCTCCTAATTACCTATGGGGTCAGTTTAGTCATGCCGTTAAGAGCCGCATCAAAAAGATAATCAAATTAAGCACAGACAGAAACCCCGACAACTTGAGGCAGGCAGGGAAATCCGCTAAAAACACAACGGTTCCCGATAATGCTCTTCCATATAAAAAAGCCCCGCATCACAAGAGGTATGCGGAGCCTTTCATTCTCGTATTTAAGACTATTTCTACTGCTGCTTATCGCCCTCAGCAATCTCCGCAAACAGGTCATAGTCGGAAGAGTCAGTGACACGCACATCGACGAAGTCGCCCGGCTTAACGTTCGGATTTCCTTCGATAAAGACCAAACCGTCAATATCCGGTGCATCTGCCGTCGAACGGGCTGTGGCAATGCCGTCTTCGTCTGCCGCTTCGTCTACCAGTACCCGAATCGTGCGGCCTACCTTCTCAGCTAAAAGTTCACGCGATATCTGCTCCTGAACTTCCATGAAGCGCGCCCTTCTCTCCTCTCTGACTTCCTTGGGCAGAGCCCCAGGCAAATCATTTGCCGCGGCGCCTTCAACCGGAGAATAAGCAAAGCAGCCGACTCGGTTTAATCGAGCTTCTTTCAAGAAGTCCAAAAGATATTGGAATTCCTCTTCCGTCTCACCGGGGAAACCAGTAATAAAGGTCGAACGTATGGTGATATCCGGACAGATCGCCCTCCAGGCATTAATACGCTCCATGTTGTACTCACTTCCGGGACGCTTCATTGCCTTCAAAATCCTCGGATGCGCATGCTGGAACGGAACATCCAGATAGGGAAGAATCTTTCCTTCGGCCATCAGCGGAACAATCTCGTCAACCGAGGCGTAGGGATACATATAGTGCGGTCGAACCCATACGCCAAGTTTGCCTAATTCTTCAAACAGTACCTTGATGTTGGTTTTAACCGCACGGCCGCCAATGAAATCAAGCTTGTATTTCACATCCTGGCCGTAAGCAGCAGTATCCTGCGCGATCACCAAAAGCTCTTTAACGCCGCTTTTAACAAGATTCTGAGCCTCGCGAACAACAGAAC
Organism: Parasutterella muris; assembly: GCF_943193095.1. NCBI lineage: Bacteria > Pseudomonadati > Pseudomonadota > Betaproteobacteria > Burkholderiales > Sutterellaceae > Parasutterella > Parasutterella muris. The sequence continues at coordinate 24,266 of NZ_CALPCV010000006.1, forward strand.
CGATCTGACGAGACACTAAGGGGCCGCGAAGCGACGGAATAATACAGAAGGTACAGTGATGATTACATCCTTCGGCGATTTTTAGATAGGCATAATGCTTCGGCGTAAGAAGAACTCCGCCCGCGGGAACTAAATCGCCAAACGGTTCATGAGGACGCTCGAGGTTTTCATGCACCAGTCTAAGCACCTCATCGGTCTGCTCAGGACCTGTAACACCCAGAAGCTTCGGAAATTTATTCGCAATAAAATTTCCCTCTTCCGTCTGCTTGCCGCCTAAACAGCCGGTCACGATCACCTTTCCGTTTTCACTGAGCGCTTCCGAAATCGCTTCAAGCGACTCCTGAACCGCCGCATCAATAAAACCGCAGGTGTTCACAACCACAAGATCGGAATCTTTGTACGTGGAACTAATCAGATAACCTTCTACTCGAAGTTCGGTGACAATTCTCTCGCTGTCAACCAAGGCTTTCGGACAACCCAAAGAAACAAACCCCACACGGGGCGGACGTTTAATGTTCATTAATTTATTACTTCACTAAAGGTCGGTTCAGAGTTTTTGAAGCGGCTTCATAACCGCCAAGATTTTTGACGTTCTTATAACCCATCTCTTCGAGCATCAGTTTTGCTCTACCTGCTCGAGCGCCGGATCGGCAGTACAGCTGAACTTCATCGTCTTTGGCGATATTCATCGCTTTGAACTTTTCAATAAAGTCGGGCGATCTGAAATCGTCCGTAAGTGAGCCTTCGACACGCCCGGTTTCCTGAATTTCAGCAGGCGCGCGAATGTCAATCGTAAATGTTTTAGCTTCAGCTGCCATCATGGCTCCCGATAATAATGCAAACAAAACAAGCTTCCTAATCATAGTGTTTCCTCGCTTCATCGATATAAGTTTTCACTAGAGTGAGTACATGATTGAAGTTCTCGGCATTCGTCCAGAGCGTTAGCTGACCGTGAAGTCCTGCCTGAAGCACAATCCTTCTCATATTCGGAGAACTTTGAACAGAAACAATTCCCCCCCAATCGAGAACTCGGCTTCGGGAAGAATGGTTATTCAAATAAAGCGACTTCTTCAGCCCAATCATCGTGCAGAAAGTTCCAAGCAGAAAACTGACGAGCCCCGCCAGCGGAGAAGCTGTGGATCGAAACTCACTTGAAACACCTTCTGAATCCAGCCGGTAATAGATCTGACGATGCGGCTGAAGCGTAAGAAGCATCCAGCCCACAAAAAGCGCATCCAGCGGAACAATCAGAAGCGTCCAATAAGAATCCAATACCAGCTGCGGGTTTAAGAGAGCCAAAAGCACCAGAATCAAGACAAAAGCCAAAACTGCCAGGAAAAATTTGATCGGCGTTATGAGCTTAAACCCGGGCTGAACGTAATACCACGTCAGTTCCTCGGAAGCGTTTCGAGTATTAAAGTTTGTAGATGAATGCCCCATGTCTGCCTGTCCTGCCGCTTCTGCGGTAGCTGTAAAAACGTTTCGGATCGCTGAAAGTGTCGAGACCGCAGTCGTATACCTCGCTGACTCCGCTTAGCCTGAGCGCCTCCCGAACAAAGATAGAAAGATCCAAACGCATCGAGCCGTCCGCTTTTTTCTCAATCGCTTCGCCGCAAACGCCGCTTAATTTTGAATTCCTATAATAATCCGCGACATCCTCGCGAATCTCAAAACTTTCCTTACGAATATGCGGTCCGATCCAAGCCATAATCTCCGCACTGCTGTCCTCCAGCTTGCCGCTCATCGCTTCGACACAAGCCTGAAGCACGCCGTCGGCCAAACCTCTCCAGCCGGCGTGCGCCGCTGCGACCGCTTTTCCATTCTTTTCGCAGAAAAGCACGGGAACGCAGTCCGCGGTCATGACAACGCAGGGAACCTTGGAATGTATCGTGAACGCGGCATCAGCCTGCGGGGCGTCTTTAACCTGATCCGCCTCAAGAACGATTGTCGAATGAATCTGACGAAGCCAGGCGGCTTCCGATCCGATCATTTCAGTCACCATCGCACGGTTGGCCTTAACCGCGTAAGGACTGTCCTCGACATGATCACCGAGATTGAGACCGTTAAAACCGTCCTCTGCGCCGTACGCGCCGGCTGATAAACCGCCGCTTCTCAGCGTGAAAAAAGCTTTCACATTTGCGGGTGCGGGCCACTGCGGCACCAGCACCTCTAATTCGGGTTTGCTTCTCATACTTCTACTCGTTTGTTCTTTCAATCTTCCAGAGATCAGAATCCTCTTCGTCTTCATCCCCGAAATCAAAATCATCCCAGGAAGAGATTCTTCCGATTTCCTCAGAGGCGGCTATTTCTTCTTCTGCCTGCCACACCGGATCGCCAAACACCTGCGAAGGTTCATCCCAAGGCCCGAACTGAAGCTCCTCCATCAGCGCGATAAAGTCCTGCGGCGGCTCTGCAAACCACTCCTGCGGCTCGCCGGTACGCGGATGAATTAAGCCAAGCCGACTCGCATGCAGGGCCTGACGATTAAATGAATTAAGCACTGAACCGTCTTCCTTCGGCTTCGGAAGCTTATTGCGGTAAAGCGGATCTCCGATTAAAGGGAAACCTATAGATTCCATATGAACTCGGATCTGATGGGTCCTTCCGGTCTTAAGACGGCAGGCGACCCAAGAAAACGGCTTACCTTTAATTTCTGTACTCTGAATGCACTTGATGTGTGTGCTTGCGGGTTTAGCGCGGCCGCCCGCGCTTACGCTGAAACGCAGCGGATTACGCGGATCGCGTTCAATCGCGCTGTCGATCACTTTATCTTTTGGCGCAATACCTCGGGTCAGCGCCCAATATTCGCGCTTAACGGTCCGCTCTTGCAGCTGGCGCACCAAATCAAGCTGAGCGTTCTCATTCTTAGCCACGACCATCAGACCGGTGGTATCTCGGTCCAATCTGTGCACGATACCCGCACGCGGCAGCGATCTGAAAATCGGATCGTAGGCAAGCAGGCCGTTGAGAAGTGTATCGTCCCAGTGCCCAGCCGCCGGATGAACCACGAGACCGGCCGGCTTGTTGATGACGAGAATGTCCTCGTCTTCGTAAACGATATCAAGGTCCATCGGAACCGCTTTGAACGCAAGATCCTCCGCTCTCGGTGTCAGCTCCACCCGGACAGAGTCCGAGAAAACCATCTTATGACGGGGCTTGATAACCGCTTCGCCGTTCACTTGGACCGAACCCTCTTCAATCAGAGTTTTTAGACGCGACCTTGAAACCTCCGGAAGATTGGCGGCGAGCACTTTGTCTAAGCGCTCTCCGTCCTGATCAATTCCAACCTCAAGTGTTTTTATTTTTGAGATTTTTCCCGCTTCTTGTTCGTCAGAGGCCTCACTCTGTCTATAATCTGTTAATTCAGTATCCATAATTAATATCTAAACCTATGTCTCGTACTCGTCAGTCTTTGCTTAGACGCACCCTCGCATGTGTCTGTCTTGGTTCCGTTATTTTAACGACTGCTTCATGCGGTATGTTTAAAGGAATTGAAGATCCTACGGAAGGCTGGACAGCCGACAAGCTTTATGTAGAAGCGCGCGATAACCTCAATGAAGGAAACTACGAAACCGCCCGCGACTACTACCAGAAACTTGAGGCCCGCTATCCTTACGGACGTTATTCACAGCAGGCCATGGTTGAGGTCGCTTATTCCTACTATCGCGAAAACGAACCGACAGAAGCGATCGCCAACTGCGACCGCTTCCTCAGACAGTATCCGGAGCACCCGCTCTCACCCTACGCGTTATACATCAAGGGTCTTGCCACGCTTGACGAAGACACAGGCTGGATGAGCTTCCTCAACCGTCAGGACCTTTCCAAGCGCGACGCTCAGGCTGCCAGAGACGCCTTTGATATCTTCAAAGACCTTGTCCTGCGCTTCCCGAACAGCCGTTACGCCCGTGACGCGCGCGAAAGAATGCATGAACTCGTAGAAGCTCAGGCTAAATACGAAGTCAATACCGCTAAGTTCTACTACGATCGTCAGGCCTATATCGCAGCAATTAACCGTGCCCAAATCGTGCTGAGAGATTTCCAGACTTCTCCCCAGGCCAACGAAGCTCTGCTTATCATGAAGAACTCTTATGAGAAGCTCGGCATGGAAGATAAGGTCAAGGACGTGGAACGCGTGATTGACGCGAACCAAAACCGCGCTTCGTTTGAAACCTACCAGCGAGCCGAAGAATATAAGGCCGCAGGTGTTCCTGTTCAGGACTAAAACTTTTCTGAACTTATTATCGATATCAGAGAGCGTGTCCTGACGCGCTCTCTGTTTAATATTTTGCTGAATAGAAGTTTGATTTTTGCGGCGATCGCCGCGGTGCTTGTTTCCGGATGCAGAACCATCCCCGAAATCCCCTCGCAAATGACCTGCGATGATTTGGATTATCTTGCCGAGCAGGCAATGGAGTCCAATCGTCTTCCGTTTTTCACGACGCAGGTTAAGTATCCCGGAGATTGGCGGCCCTATGCTCCTAATCGATGGATTCAGGAAGGCAGCCGAAAACAGGTTCGCGAACTTAGGAAAGACTATCTTCAGATGGAAATTCTTGAAGTCGGCGACAACATCAACGATCAGACGCCATATCGTGTGCGGGTTCTTGTAAATACCTGCCGTAACGCGTCTAAGAAGCCTCAGGGAGAACTTCTTCTGATCAACTATCTTAAAGACGCGCCGGGCAAATTCTCCCAAAAGGTTCCCTTCAGCTTCACAGGTCAGGAGCCGCAGGATTATCTCGGCCGCCTTGTTTGCGGCTACCAAAAGCTTCCGGATGTCGACCGGGAACAGGAAATGGCTCAGCGCTGGCTTCAGTGCCGACAGCCGAAGAATTAAGATTTTTCCTTGCGCATTGCCGCCATCTCTTTAACGAAATCAAAGGCGACATCCATCCTCGTGGTGCGCGCAAAATCCGGAAGACTCTGCCAAATCACTTTCCCGTAATTTCGTCTGGTCAGCCGCGAATCACAAATCATCAGCATGCCTAAATCTTTGTGATCTCGGATCAGGCGCCCCGCTCCCTGCATCAGGTGCATGGTCGCCTGGGGAATAGAAATCTTTTTGAACGGATCTTCTCCCTTAGCGGTCACGAAATCGCATTTACCGTCAAATACCGGGTCGCCCGGGGGCGGGAAGGGAATTTTGTCGATGATCACAAGAGACAGCGCGTCTCCTTTAATATCCACACCTTCCCAGAAGCTCATGGAACCGACTAACACGGCGCTGCCCGACTCTTTGAACTGACGCAGAAGCTCCTGCTTAGGCGCCTCTTTCTGAACCAGAATCTTTAAAGGGAGATCGTCACGCTCGGCGTAGTAGCGCAAATGTTTACCGATCGTCTCCATGGCGCGAAGCGTCGTGCACAGAACAAACGCTCTGCCTTGATTCTCTTTGATAAACGGCCAGATTTTTGCGGCGACTTTATCCGGAAAATCCTGCACACCCGGCTGAGGAATGTCATCCGGGATATATAAGAGCGCCTGACTCTTGTAATCAAAGGGACTGTCCCAATGCTTTGTTTTCGCATCTTCCAGACCCATTTCTTCGACGAAATGATCAAAGTTGCCGTTCATCGAAAGAGTCGCGGATGTCAGCACCCAAGGCTTGCCCTGACTGTCGCGCGCCGAGTTCAGTTTCTCAGAAAAAGAAATCGGAGTCGCGTTGAAGTTCATGGTGCTTTTTCGAAGCGTGAACCAATGAATAATGGGAACTTTACTGTCGGTCTTTTTACCGGAAAAAACGTCCGTCCAGTACTGCAGACTTTCGACAAATTTAGCGGAACGCTCATAACAGGACTCCGCTTCCGCAGATGCGTCTTTGCTCTGCAGAAGAGCGTCTGACAAGTCCGCCATCGATGACAGAAGCCTCTGCATCGGTTCAACGAGTAAACGGGCGTCCGAGAACTTGCTTATCGCGATCGGCTTATCCGTATCTTGCAGGATATTGGTTGAGGTCAGAAGCAAGTCTTTCATGCTTTGATCGACACTCTTGGTCAGCTCTTTCCACTGAACAACGATTTCTCCGGAAAGAGTACCCGCTGCAACTAACACATCTTTCAAAAAAGAGTTGATCTCAGATAACGAAAGCTTCTCCGCGAAAAAATCACTGCAGATGTTCAGAAGCTGGTGCGCTTCGTCAATCACAACCAAATCAAAGTCCGGCAGAAAATCTGTGATCTGATTGTCCTTAAGGGCGATGTCCGAGAGGAACAGATGGTGATTGATCACAAGAATATCGGCTTCCTTGGCTTTTTCTCGGGCCTTCATCACAAAACAGTCTTCGTAATGTTCGCACTTGTTGCCAAGACAATTATCCGCGGTACTTGTCACTTCCGGCCAAATACCGGAGTCTTCCGGTACGTCGACAATATCGCCTCTTTCTCCGGTTTCGGACTGCTGCGCAAAGCGCTGAATCTTCTGCAGATGCACCACCTCTTCGCGCGATTTGGCGGCATTCTCTTCACAGGCGTGTTCTAAACGAAGTTTGCAGATATAGTTCGCGCGGCCCTTCAAAAGCGCGATACGCGCACCCATGCCGAGCGCTTTTAAAATCGCAGGAATATCCTTGAAATAAAGCTGATCCTGAAGCGTCTTTCCCGCAGTGGAAACCAACACTCGGCCGCTGTGCAGCAGCGCGGGAACAAGATAAGCAAAGGTTTTCCCGGTTCCGGTACCCGCTTCCGCAACCAAACTCTCTCCGGTTTCAAGCGCTTCGGCCACGGAACACGCGTACTCTATTTGAGATTCTCTCGGAACATAATTCTCCGTCGCTTTTGACAGAGGACCGTCCTTAGCGAAAACCGCCTCAACTTGCTTACTAAACTGCCCTTCCATTGAGGCAATACTCCTTTAGATGTTTCTTAGGGATTGAGCTGATTAACCAGTCCCTGAGCTTTCTGCTCTTCACGCAGTTTGAGCTGACGTTCATATTCAGCGGCCTTGGCTTCACGCTTGCGAATATTTTCAATCTTGCGTTTCTCGGCTTCGGCTCGGCGTTTTGCGCGCTCGTCAATACGTTCCTGTTCGGTCTCGGAGGGCGGTGTCGGAGCCTTCTCTTCCTGCTCTGCAACACGTTCCTGATGCTTGATTTGTTTCTGTTCAAAAGCCTCTTCGTTGGCCTTTTCTTCTTCCGCGCTCAGCGTTCTGTCCGGTCGGGCTTCAGCCGGTTTTCTCGAGGACGGTGTTGTTTTTACCGGCTGCTTTTTCTTCGCTTTTGCCCGCTCGGCCGCTTCAGCTTCAATGCGCTCGTTCTTCGCGGCCTGTTTCGCCTCATTTTCTTTGCGTGTCTTTACCGCTTCGTCGGATCGTTCCTTGCGTAAGAAATCGCGCGCAACGAGCCAAACCTGCCTCGCTTCCTGAATATGCGTGTAACGCTCCTCACGAACGCTGTCGAGGCAGTAGGTCACAAAAAAATTCCGGTAGCAGGCCTTTTTTTCGGCTTCGTACCAGTCGTCCCAAAGGTCTTTTTCATGCTCGTAAGCCTGAATGACCTCACGAGCTCTCTGTGCGTTTGTAATCGTATCGGGAGGATAGCGGTCCGCAAATGGCGTGTTGGTCGGATAGTCTGCCGCATGAGCGTTCAGACATAAGCTTCCGAGCAAAAACAGTAAGTGGGCTATCTTCATCTTCTCTCCGATGGATCCGAATACATTATTTATAAAAATCAACCGATATTGTGCACGAATACAGCAGCTCGGTTGCGTAAAAAAGAGTAAAGACGGCGCAAGCGCCGCCCTTATCTGATTATCAGAAGTTTATCGCTTCTTTATTCACTGCGAGAGCCGCTTCCTTCAGTGCTTCGCTGAAAGAAGGATGCGGTTCACAAATCAGTGAGAGATCTTCGGCAGTCGCTCCGAATGCAAGCGCTTCACAGGCCTGGCCGATCAGCTCTCCGGCCTGAGGTCCGATGATATGAACGCCGAGAATTTCATCGGTCTGAGCGTCCGCAAGCATCTTCACAAAACCCTGAGTTTCTCCGACTGCGCGTGCGCGGCCGTTGGCCATAAAGGGGAACTGCCCGACTTTATACTCTCGTCCCGCTTTCTTCAGTTCGTCTTCCGTTTTACCGACCCAGGCGATTTCCGGTTCGGTGTAAATCACGGAGGGGACGCGCTCCAAATGAACAAACGCTTTACGGCCTGCAATTCTTTCGGCTACCGCAACGCCCTCTTCTTCAGCTTTGTGCGCAAGCATCGGACCTCTCACGAGATCCCCGATTGCCCAGACATTCGGAAGATTGGTACGGCACTCTTCGTCCACTTCGACAAAGCCGCGTTCATCGAGTTTTAAGCCGACGACCGGCGCGTCAAGGGAAGCTGTGAACGGCACGCGTCCGATCGAAATAAGAAGGCGTTCCACCCAAATCTCGCACTTCTTGCCGTCCTTGTCGGTGTAAGAAACAGAGACGCGTTCGCCATTGTCTTCAATGTGATCGATACGAACACCAAATTCCATGGAAAGCCCCTGCTTCTCAAAGATTTTCTTTGCTTCCTTGGTGACGGAAGAGTCTGCAAACGTCAGCAGATCCGGCATCGCCTCTAGAACTTTGACATCGGCTCCGAACTTCTTCCAAATACTGCCGATTTCCAGTCCGATGACGCCCGCTCCGATAATGCCGAGGGTGGTCGGAACTTTTTTCAGCGCGAGCGCTCCGCTGTTGGAAAGAATGCGGTCTTCATCAAAGGGAACGTTCGGCAGGGCACGAGGCTTGCTTCCGGTTGCAAGAATCACGCTCTTAGCCATGACTTTCGTCTCTGCCGGCGCGTCGACGTTAATCAGATACCCGTCCGCGTCTGCAGTCGCGAAAGATCCTCTGCCGTTAAGGAAGGTGATCTTATTCTTCTTGAAAAGATACAGAATACCGTCATTGGTCTGACGAATAATCTTATCCTTACGGGCCATCATCTTGGCAACATCGATCGCGGGACAATCCACTTCGATTCCGTGCTCACCCGCTTTAAGTTCAATCTCTTCAAAAAGCGCGGCCGTCGCCAACAGCGCTTTAGAAGGAATGCAGCCGACATTGGTGCATGTGCCCCCGGGCGCGGCTTTACCTTCCTTCATCCAGTCATCAATGCAGCAAACGGAGAGTCCGAGCTGCGCGGCTCGGATCGCCGCAACATAGCCGCCGGGACCGGCGCCGATGACAACGACATCAAAAACCTGAACATCTTCTCTCATTGAATTCTCCTACAGATCCAGCAGCAGACGAGCGGGATCTTCAAGCGCGTCACGCATGGCAACAAGCGCTAATACGGCTTCTTTGCCGTCAATCAGACGATGGTCATAACTCATCGCCAGATAATTCATCGGCCGAATCACGACTTCGCCGTTCTCAGCGACGGGCCTCGGCTTCGTGCCGTGCACACCCAGAATCGCAGACTGCGGCGGATTGATGATCGGCGTTGAGAACAGGGATCCGTACACACCGCCGTTGGAAATCGTGAATGTGCCGCCTGTTAACTCTTCAAGCGTTAGCTTGCCGGACTTGGCGCGTGCGGCAAAGTCGGCGATTTCTCTCTCAATCTGCGCAAAACTCTTTTGATCGGCGTCACGAAGAACCGGCACGACAAGACCTCGCGGGGAACCCACTGCAATGCCGATATCAATGTAGCCGTGATAGATAATATCGCGGCCTTCGATCGAAGCGTTGATAATCGGGAACTGCTTTAACGCGTGTACCGCGGCCTTAACAAAGAAGCTCATAAAGCCGAGCTTGATGCCGTATTTCTTTTCAAAACTTTCTTTGTACTTCGCTCTCAGCGCCATCACCGGCGCCATGTTCACTTCATTGAATGTCGTCAGAATGGCACAGTCGGACTGAGACTGAACAAGGCGTTCTGCGACGCGAACACGCAGACGGGACATCGGCACGCGCTGTTCAGGACGATCGCCAAACGCGGGAGAAAGTTCTGCGCGGGGTGCGGCTGCGGGTTTTGCTGCCGGCTTAACTTCCGGTTTTGCAGCCGGAGCGGGCGTCTTCAGCATTGAAAGCACATCCTGCTTTGTGATTCTTCCGCCCAAACCGGTTCCCGCGACTGCCGCCGCATCAATACCGCTGTTGGCCATCAGTTTCTCAGCCGCGGGCATCACGGTCGGCGCCTTCGGGGCTGCCGCAGTCTGCGCTGCGGGCCGAACGGGAGCGGCCTCCTCGGCCTTCGGTGCCTCTTCCTTGGGAGCAGATGCGACAGCCTCGGTATCAACCGTCGCAATCAGCTGATCACTCAATACGGAAGCACCGTTGGGCCGCTCGATACTTGAGAGCACTCCGTCAGCCGGAGAGGGAATTTCTAAAACGATTTTGTCGGTTTCGATCTCGATAAGAATTTCATCGGCCTTCACCGGCTCGCCAACCTTCTTTTTCCATTCAATCAGGCTCGCCTCGGAAACGGACTCCGACAGTTCGGGAACTTTAACTTCAACAATTGACATTTTTTACTCCGAATTCTTTACTGTTCTCTGTACAAACTACTTCGTCTGGATAAAGCCTTTCAGGCGGCCAAAGGCATTCTCAAGAAGCTCTTTAAGCTGCTCGGCATGTTTGCCGGCATAGCCGACCGCCGGAGACGACGAAGCGGGACGTCCTGCGTATCCGAGTCTGGCTCCCGGAACCATTTCTTCCAGCAGATGATGCTGGACATAGAACCATGCGCCCTGATTCTGAGGCTCGTCCTGACACCAGACCACTTCAGAAGCAAACGGATAGCGCTTAAGCTCATCTCCGAGTGTCTTGTGCGGGAACGGATAAAGCTGTTCGATACGAACCACCGCGACATTGTCGATCTGATGATCGGCGCGATATTTAATCAGGTCGTAATAAACCTTGCCGGTACAGATTAAAACGCGGCGAACGTTATCAGGTTCAATCGGTTCGGATTCACCGATCACCATCTTGAAGCTTCCTTCGGCAAGCTCGGAGAGCTCGCTTGTCGCAAGTTTGTTTCTCAATAAGCTCTTCGGAGAGAAAACGATCAGAGGTTTGCGAACAGAACCCACCATTTGGCGGCGAAGCAGATGGAAAATCTGCGCGGCCGTTGTCGGCTGACAGATCAGCATATTGGTATCGGCGGCAAGCTGCAGATAGCGCTCCACGCGGGCTGAAGAATGTTCCGGGCCCTGACCTTCGTAACCGTGAGGAAGCAGCATGGTCAGTCCGCTCTTGCGGCCCCATTTCGCTTCGCCGGAACTGATGAACTGGTCGATCACGACCTGAGCGCCGTTTGCGAAATCGCCGAACTGCGCTTCCCAAATCGTCAGGCACTTCGGAGAAGAGCTCGCGTAGCCGTATTCAAACGCCAGAACAGATTCTTCCGACAGCACTGAGTCGATAACGGTAAATTTCGCCTGATGCTCAGAGAGGTGCTCAAGCGGGACCCAGATACCGGAATCCCAGCGATCGCGGTTCTGATCGTGCCAAACCGCATGACGATGACTGAATGTGCCGCGGCCGGAATCTTCGCCCGAAATACGAACGGAATAGCCGCTCACGAGAAGCGTCGCAAAGGCGAGGTGTTCGGCAAGCCCCCAGTCCACACGCAGTGCACCGTCCTTCATCTGACGACGATCTCCGATGACTTTCTGCAGCAGCGGATGCAGTTTGAATCCTTCCGGAATTGTTGTGATGATGTCTGCAAGACGCTTCAGTTCATCAACCGGCACTCCGGTACGGACTTCTTCGCTCCAAAGCCCGTTAAAGCTTGACCAATCCACCGCATAAGGATTCTTAGAGGTAATGAGCGGCATTTCTCTCGGCGTTCTGCCCTCTTCCAAATTCTTACGGTACTGAGCAACAAGCTCTTTGGCTTCTTCCTGAGAAACCACGCCCTGAAGCGCTAGTTTGTCGGCATAAACCTGACGCGTGCCCGGATGAACATTGATCTTCTTGTACATCAGAGGCTGTGTTAGGCTCGGAGTATCCTGTTCGTTGTGTCCGAGGCGGCGGAAGCAGACGATATCCACGACCACGTCGCGGTTAAAGCTCTTGCGGAATTCCATAGCAAGACGCGTCGCGTAGGCCACTGCTTCCGGGTCGTCACCATTCACATGAAGGACCGGCGCCTCAATCAGTTTTGCCGGATCCGTACAGTAAGTCATCGAACCCTTATCGCGCGGGTCCGACGTTGTGAAGCCGATCTGATTGTTAATGACGATATGCATCGTGCCGCCCGTGCCGTAACCGCGGGTATCGGCTAAATTGAGCGTTTCCATAACCACGCCCTGACCGGCGAACGCGGCGTCACCATGAACCATAACACCCATCACTCGGCGTCCCTTCGGATCATCTCGTCTGTCCTGACGGGCGCGCACACTGCCGACGACCACCGGATCAACAATTTCCAAGTGTGAGGGATTGAACGCAAGTGCTAAATGAATCGGGCCGGCCGCAGTGACAACATCGCTCGAGAAGCCGTTGTGATACTTAACGTCACCGGCTGGTAAATCCTTGCTCTTATATTTGCCCTCAAACTCTGCAAAGAGTTCGCTCGGAGATTTACCAAGCGTATTGACCAGAACATTCAGACGTCCGCGATGGGCCATACCGATGACCATTTCTTCGATGCCCTGTTCGGCACCCGCTTCTACAACTTCGTCGATAGAAACGATAAAGCTTTCGCCGCCCTCGAGAGAGAAGCGCTTCTGACCGACATATTTAGTATGCAGATAGCGCTCCAAACCTTCGGCCGCCGTGAGGCGCTGAAGGATGCGTTTTTTGGCTGCGTTGTCGTAGGAAGGAACCGAACGGTTCGGTTCTAGTTTCTGCTGCCACCAGCGCTTAATCACCGGATCGCTGATGTACATAAATTCAATGCCGAGGTCTCCGCAGTATGTCTGGCGCAATGCCGCGATCAGATCACGAAGCGTCATCTTATCGGCGCCGAAGTACGTATTTGCGGCGGAGAAGACGGTGTCCATATCCGCGTCGGAGAGTCCGTAGAAAGACGGCTCAAGTTCCGGAATCTTAGGACGTTCTCTGCGGTGCAAAGGGTCAAGATTTGCCCATCGGGCGCCGAGGAATCGGTATGCACCGATGATGGACTGAACGGCAACCTGTTTTCTTGCGATTTCGAGATCACCTTCGCTGACCGGGCAGCTGACGCCTCTTGGCTGCATAGCGCGCTGAGCGAATGCCTCAATGATCGGAGCGTGCGGCACATCAGGTGTTTCCACGCGTCCGTCGGAAGCCGGAGTCTGCTGAAGGCGGTCAAAGAATTGGCGCCATTTCTCATCGATGGAAGCAGGATCTTCGAGATACTGCTCGTAGAGGTCTTCGACATAAGGAGCGTTGCTGCCGAAGAGGTAAGAAGTCTGAATTAATTCTTTTATCACAATTTCACCTTGGACAAATTTCTTGCCGCGTTAGGGTTCGTCGGTCGTGAGCGGACCTACGGACGCCTCGGGTTTCCCGAGTGTCTTCGTGTTTAAGAGGCAACACAAACTTAAATTATAGGTTTCTTTATGTTTACAGAGAAGAAAAAATGCGTGCCGATTCAGCAAAAAATGCGGGGTAAGCAGAAAAATCAGCCCGAGGTTCCGGAGAGCCTCGGGCTGCTGCGATTTGACCTATTCGGTCAGATTAGTTTGCTGCTTTAGCGGCGTTAGCACCTGCAATTCTTCCGAATGTCACGATATCCGCAACGGCGTTGCCGCCAACACGGTTACCGCCATGTACGCCGCCTGTGACTTCACCCGCTGCGAACAGTCCGGGAATCGGTTTTGCGGTTACGCCAATGACTTCCGCATTCTTATTGATTCTTACACCGCCCATCGTATGATGGATCGCCGGAGTAATCTGGAACGCGTACATCGGCCAGACATTGTTTGCCGCGATCATTTCAGGACGATCAAAGGCGGTATCTTTTTTCGTCTTGTAAGCTTCATCGTACTGCGCCATTGCGGCTTTCAGATTGGCTTCGGGAACACCCATCGCTTTAGCGAGTTCGGATACGTTATTTCCGGAAACTGCAAGTTTCTGGGCCACATAGCCGGCGGCCAGTTTGTTGGACTTGACGAGTTTGTCGTCAATCAGAAGCCATGCTTTTCCGGTAGGCTGCGCGAGCACGGCGGCGGCAACGACGTCACGGGGGAGAAGTTCGTTGACAAATCGTTTGCCTTCCTGATTGATCAGGTAACCGCCTCTGGCACGCATAGATTCTGAAATCAGGATACCTTTAACCGGAATAACGGTCGGATGAGCCTGAATTTCACGGAGATCGACAAAAGTAGAACCAACGCCCTTTGCCAACTCCAAACCCTCACCAAGAGCGCCCGGCTGATTTGTGGTCGCAAAGCCTTTGTATTCCGGTCTCAGAGAAGAAATCAGTTTGGCGTTTGCGCCGAATCCGCCGGTCGCAAGAACGACAGCTTTTGCGTCAATCGTGTATTCCTTTTTGTCTTTGCCTTCAACTTTGACGCCGACCACCTTACCGTCTTTTTCAATCAGCTGCGTGACTTTGCTGGAGGGACGAATCTGTACCGACGGAAGTTTTGATGCGGTGCTATACAGAGCTTTTACCACTGCCGCGCCAACCGGAGCTCCGTCACAGGGGCCGTGTCCGCGCGCTCTGGTCTGACCGCCGCCGCGGCCCATACGATGGCAGAACGGAGCGCCTAAAGACAGAAGCCACTGTTCGGCGTCCTTGGCGTTCTCAGCTAAAGTCAGGGTCAGTTCGGGATTGTTCAGATAATGGCCGCTCTTCTGAGCGTCTAAGCTCATAATCTGAGCTGAATCGTTTGTAATTCCGTGCTCAAGCTGCTGGAGCGTGCCTGCGGCATTCATACCGCCTTCGGCTCTGAGCGTGTTGCCGCCGATAATCGGCATTTTTTCGAGCACGATGACATTCTTACCGGCTTGAGCTGCTGTAACAGCCGCAGAGAGGCCGGCGCCGCCGGAACCCACCACGACGACATCCGCCTCTTCGGCGCTGACAGCAGTCATACCGAGACCGAGTGCACAAATAACCGCTAAAGATAATTTATTCATTGCCTTTCTCCTGAGATCAGATTAGTTGCAAAACGATGTTCGATGAAAGGAGTATCCGGTAAATCGGTACTTAAGTAGGAAGACAAAAATCAAATGCTCTTCAATTTTTTTCGTCAATGTGCGACAAAAGACGCGTAATGTCGGAGACCGACTGAAGTTTCAGCTTTCTCGAGGCGTTCTGCCGATGTACTTCCACGGTTCTCTCAGACAGCGACAGCCTCTCGGCAATTTCCTTATTGATCAGACCGGACGCCACAAGACGAATCACCTGTTTCTCCCGGTTGGTCAGCGTTTCAAACCGTTTAATCTCATCGGTTGATTCAATCGTCCAGCCTCGGTGACTTTCATCCCACTTCACCGCCTTGGCAACCGCTTCCAAAAGTCTTGACTCATTAAGAGGCTTCTGAATAAAGTCCACCGCGCCGTCCTTCATGGCCTGCACCGCCATGTCCAAGTCCCCGTGCCCGGTCAGAAAAATAACAGGAGTCGCGTATCCGCGAGAACGCATTTCTTCCAGCACTTCAAGACCGCTCATCCCGGGCATCGCTACGTCTAAAATCACGCAGCCGAGCACGGACGGGCTGTCGCCGACGAGGAAGTCTCTCCCGCCTGAATAACACTCTACGCACCAACCATCCGTTTCCAGAAGAAACTTCAGAGCGCCGGAGAACGATGTGTCATCATCAACGATTCGTATGAGCGTTTTCTGCAGCCTTTTTTCCATGATTCGCCTCATGAAGCGGCAAAGTGATTAAAACACTAAGACCGCCGACGTTATTTCGACTAAAAGAGATCTTTCCGCCGTAGTTTTCAACTATTCCGCGAACAATCTGCAGTCCGAGCCCTAACCCGGTGGATTTGTCAGACTGTGTCGGTTCATTGAAAAGACTCAGCTTTTCTTCCGATAAATTTCCATTGTCACAGATCCTTAGCTCTGCGCGCTTTGCATCTTCAAAGATACTGACGGTAATCTTCGGGTGCTTGATATTCTGTTTGGTGAGCGCCTCGGACGCGTTTCTCAGCAGGTTGACAATACAAAGTTCTATTTCCAAGGCATTGACGTATACTATCGCCCTGCTGTTAAAGCGTGTCACAATCCCGGACTCTGAGCCTGTCTGTCGATTAAATTCACGAATAGACTTTGCCGCGAGCTCACTCAGCGCCAATGTCTGTCTTCCGCTGTCCCGACCTTTAGCGTATTGTCTTACCCGATCGACAATTGCGGATGCCATATCCGCGTCTGCACGCATCTCTTCAAGTACCTCCTTCATCTTCGCTTCCGTGAGCATGCCGGCTTCAGAGGCGCGCTGAAGCGCTCTGGCGTATAACTTAATACTCGCTAAAGGCTGATTCAGTTCATGCGCGATCAGTCCGGAGACCTGACCGACAACCCCGGCTCTCTGCATTCTTAAAAGTCTTTCGTTAGCAGCTTTTGCCTCTTGAAACGTCTTATTCTCCCGCTCAAGAGAGACTCTGAGCTGTCGAGTCCGCCGCTCTACAAGTTTGGAGACTAAGTACGTGTAAGTGAGCAAAAGAAGAAGCATTGCGCCGGCGCCTAACAAGACGTACTTGTATTCGTGAAGCATCCGCCCAAACCAAAGCCTGCTGAATCGCTGGTAAGCACCGAGATTCAGCGCGCGAAGGAGCGTATCAAGTTCAGTGTAGTCGCTCGCGACCGACCAATGAATCCCAAGCGCGGTCGGTTTCTGATGAATAAGCGCGGCTGTTACCGCCGAAACATAAGCCGCCGGAAGATTCGGGCTTGAACCAATACTCCAATTAGGATACAGCGCAGTCGAATGCAGGCAGATATGTTCGTCTTCCGGCTGAAGGTTAATAAATTTCAATCGAGTCGGATCCACAACTTTTCGATTGACGGCATCTTCCAAATAACAAATTCTAAGAATGCCGACATCTGCTTTTCCTGTCAGCACATCTTCGATGATCTTGTCTCGGTCAAGCCCGTAAAAAGAGGTCCCGGAAAAGAACTGCTGAGGGTTGTAGCCGGCTTTAGCCACTTCGCCCATCGCCGCAAGATACATTCCGAACGCAGTCACTCTGCCAGCCGCCGCCTTTTTTCCTTTTAAATCGTCAATCGTGTTCAAGTCCTTTCGATCGGCATTCACGATGATGAGCGAACCTTCGCTTTTATTCGGATCTTTGGAAAACGGCGATGAGGCGGTCACCATGTCGCGCAGCCCGATATCCTGAAACCGGCGAACCGTGCTGCTCGTTGCGAGATAAAAATCCGCCGTCTTCTTCTCCATCATCTCTTCGATTTCCGGAAGCTCGGCGTATTTCACTTCCAGCCTGCGCGGGTATACATTCCGACGAATGGTTTCAATCGTTTCGTTAACGAATGCCTGATTCAGCAGCGGATTAACTGCAGAATTAATAACGAACACAAGCGGCGGATGCGCTTTTACTTCAGCAAAAGCAACCGGCGCACACAAAAGCTCGACAGCGATCAGAGAAATCAGGATAAAAGGCTTCATGAGGAAATTCTACCGAACATACGAATGAAACTAAATCCGCGGTATCCGCCTAAAAAGCGTTCTCCTCAAACCCAGCTGATAAAATAATCAGGTTGTGTTCAATTAAATCTTTATAGAACTAAGGAGATACTCCAAATGAAAAAACCAATTAAGGTCGCCGTCACAGGAGCTGCGGGCCAGATCGGATATTCGCTGCTCTTCCGTATTTGCTCAGGCGACATGCTCGGAAAGGATCAGCCTATCGATCTTATGCTGCTCGAACGCAACAACGAAGCTTCCATGGCCGCCTCCCGCGGAGTCATCATGGAATTGGACGACTGTGCTTTCCCGCTCCTTAACAGCGTCAGCTCCTCCTGCTGCGCTAAAGAGTGCTTCGCCGGTGCTCAGATCGCATTGCTCGTCGGCGCCCGTCCTCGTTCCGCCGACATGCAGCGCTCCGATCTGCTTGCCGCCAACGCTCAGATTTTCGTTGAACAGGGCCGCGCCATGAACGAAGTCGCTGACCCCAACATTAAGGTTCTCGTCGTCGGCAACCCCTGCAACACCAACGCTTATATTGCCCGCCGCTGCGCTCCGAATCTGAATCCGCGCAACTTCACAGCAATGATGCGCTTGGACCAGAACCGCACTTTCTCTCAAATTGCACACAAGCTGGACTGCAAAGTCACCGATATTGAAAAGCTTCCTGTATGGGGCAATCACGGCGGCACAATGTTCCCTGACCTTACCAACGCCACGGTTCGCGGCGAAGCGGTCATGAACCTCATCGACCAGACTTGGTACACAGAAGATTTAATCCCGACTGTCGCTTCCCGCGGAAGCGCAATTATTAAAGCACGCGGCCACTCTTCCGCCGCTTCTGCCGCGAACGCAGCGATCGACCATGTCCGTGACTGGGTCAACGGCTCCAACGGCCGCTGGGTCACAATGGCTGTTCCTTCTGACGGCTCTTACGGCGTTCCTGAAGGTCTCACCTTCGGCTTCCCGGTCGTCTGCAAAGACGGTGACTATGAAATCGTTAAAGGTCTTGAACTTTCCGACTTCCAGAAAGAAAGAATCGCTAAGAATGTCAAAGCACTGACCGAAGAAAGAGAAATCGTCGATCAGATCATTGCACAGGCCTAACCGACTCTGATATCGGGCCGCGAAAGCGGCCCTTTCCTTTTATGCAGACCGTAATCTTTGATACCAATCTCCTGCTTGATTTCTTTGTTTTCCGCGATAAAACAACCGCTCCGCTTTGGGAGGCTGCTTGCGCGGGACAATTCCGAACCGTCACAACACAGGAGGCGATTGATGAATTCAAAGATATACTGACCAGACCGGCTTTTAATCTGACGCAAAAGGCTCAGGAAGAAGCGCTTAAAGACTTTTTATCCGTCGCAGAAAACGTGGCAGTCACAACTGAAGCACAAGCACGGTGCAGAGACCCTTTGGATCAGAAATTCATCGATCTCGCAGTGAGTGAGGCGCCTGCCGTTCTCATCACCAAAGATAAATTGGTGCTTCGCTGCGCGAAAAGAATAAAAAAGACCGGCTCAGTGATTTGCTCACCAAGCACGGCCTTACTGAATCCCGATCTCGTTAAAACGCCGCAGCCGTCTCCGCTTTCTGATTCAGTTCAGCGTTAAACGCCTCAATCATCTCCACACACGTCTTGTAGTTGGCATTCAGTTCAAGCCCGTCACGGCTCGGGAATTTGCCGCGCGGAAGAATTCTGGCCAAACGCTCATCAAAGAGTTTTGTGCGAATCCAGCGCTGGTTGGCGAGAACCTGCTGAACTCCGTCCGGATCGTTGCAGATCAGGATCATGTCACATCCGGCAGCAAACGCCGCGTCACTGCGGGCGGTAATCTCACCGATCTCCGCCGCGCCCTTCATGCTCAGGTCGTCACTGAAAATCAAACCTGTGAATCCAAGTCTTGTCCGAAGCTCTTCCTGAAGCCATTTCTTAGAAAAGCCTGCAGGAGCGGAATCGACCTGAGAATAGGCCACGTGCGCGGGCATCACTGATGTCAGGAGTACGCCCAGAGATTTATACGGAACTTCATCATTGCTGCGAATATCCGATAAGGATCTGTCATCCACCGGAAGCTCAACATGAGAATCCGCAGACGCATAGCCGTGTCCCGGGAAATGCTTGCCGCAGCAGGCCATTCCGGCCTGGGACATTCCGCCGATCAGCGCGGTCGCAAGAATGCTCACAACTCTCGGATTGCGATGGAATGAACGCGTGCCGATAACCACGCTCTGACCGTAGTCCAAGTCCAGACAGGGCGCAAAGGTGAAATCCACACCGCAGGCACGAAGTTCAGCAGCCATAACCAAACCGCAGGCTGCCGCCAGACTATGTGCGCGCTGCGGCTCTTTATCATAAAGCTGACCAAGTGAATTCATCGAAGGAATGCGGGTAAAACCCTCACGGAATCTCTGAATTCTGCCGCCTTCATGGTCCACGCCGATAATCAGCGGGGGATTGCGCAGCGCGTGAATGTCATGCGTCAGATTGTGCAGCTGATCGATATTCTCGAAATTGCGTGTGAACAAAATCACCATGCCGACCATCGGATGCTGAAGAAGCTTGATTTCTTCATCCGTCAGTTCCGTTCCGGCAATATCAACCACCAAGGGTCCAAGCGGACGATCTACTTTTTCCATTAATCTTTCCTTTCGCAAATCACTACGGCGATCGCCGTAGTTTCACAATCGCTCAGCGAGATGTGAAACCGCATCGCGCGGCTTTCTATTTCCTCGGCAAGCGCGCCTCCAAACTTCAGGTACGGCGCCCCGAGCTCATTGTTCAGCACACTGATATCGCCAAAATTGACGCTTCCTCTGAAACCGGTGCCCATCGCCTTTGAAAACGCTTCCTTCGCCGCCCAGCGGGAGGCTAGGTAGCGCAGACCTCGGACACGCGATAGCGAATTTCTATGATCATATACAACCCGCTCGTCTTCAGACAACACCGTACGGGCAAAATTAGGCTGTCTTGTGCAGGCTTTCTCTATTCGGGCGATTTCTACGATATCGCAGCCCAAGCCGCCGATCATTTGTCCTCTCCGCTGCCGCTGTACTTACCCCAGCGATTATCCTCCGGAAAAC
The DNA here is from genome assembly GCF_943193095.1 of Parasutterella muris. Lineage (NCBI taxonomy): Bacteria > Pseudomonadati > Pseudomonadota > Betaproteobacteria > Burkholderiales > Sutterellaceae > Parasutterella > Parasutterella muris. Next base: position 44,843 of record NZ_CALPCV010000006.1, read on the forward strand.
TCGGAAGACTCATCACGCCGAATGAAACCGCGGTGAGCGCGCCTAACGGCGCCCAAATAAACCAGTTGTAGCTCTGCATCATCGCGAATTCCGCCAGGCAGTAAAAGATCAGAATCTGCGGCATCCATGCCCACAGCGCGGATTTGTTGGCGTCGTGAAGACGACGCACCGAAATCGCTGCGGACGGTACCGCAATGTAAAGCCAGCCGCAGATCAGAAGTCCGAGAAATACTAAAACCGTATCTGTGGCGGTATCGCTGATCCACATCAGGACGGCTAAATAAAGTACGGTAAAAATCCAAAAGCGATAAAAACGAGCTCTGCCCGTGCGCCCTCCGAAATCGGTATAGCCGATCGTCATATCAAGATAAAGATCTCGAATCACAGGCGGCATTTTGTCGACGTAGGAAGCCAGTTCAAAAGGATTTTTTCCGGGTGTCGGATTTTTCATAACTGCTAAATCTTTTTAAGTTCATTAAGGATCCGCCGGGTGTTCAGCGGAATTTCCTCGAGATAATAACCGATAAGGTCACGGGTTAACATTCGGGCTTCCCTCTCCTGCTCTCCGGGCTGCAGAGTTCTGGAAATCAGCGCGCGCAGCGTATCGGAAGAGACTCCGGCGTTTTCCAAAGCGGTGTTGTCCGAAGCGATCAGGTCCCCCACCACAAAGCGGTATCTCGATGCCGGAAAGGGACCCTCAGGCAGGCCGTAACCAAGTGCGTTCAGAAAATCAAGCTCAAAGTAGCGCAGCGTCACAAGCGGCTCTTCGCCCGAAGCGAGTTTCTTCAGTGTCTCGTAGTAGGATTTAAACAGCGCCTGCTCCGGAACTCCTCTGGGCAAAAGCCGCACCAGAAGCTCATTGATATAAAACGCCGACATCAGAAACTTTTCTCCGAGGGGAATCGTGCCGTACCATTCCGCACGAATCAGATTCTTAATCTCGCCTTTGCCGGAGTAAGAAATCGCAAGCGGACAAAAGGGATTTAACAAACCCCTGTATTGGGACATCGGGCGCTTTGCGCCTCTTGCAACAAGCGACATGCGGCCGAAATCGCGCGTAAAAAACTCCACGATCAGACTGGTCTCCTTCCAGGGATACGTGTGCAGCACAAAAGCGGGCTGCCCGTTGACGCGGAAGTCCGAACGAGCTTTTTCTGCCATTTAAAAATAATGTCCTTTCATCAGTGGTCCGACTATTTTAGCGGCTGCAGTCGGCACGGCTCAAATCGAAAACACTCTGTTACGCACATCCCCGACTCGCCTCTGTCAACGACTCTCACGGGAAAAGAAACATTTACTCACGGACTTTTTAAGGGAAACCACTAATTCATCAGATATATTACATATAAATACCTGTGATTAAGTATTTTTACTAATCGTAAATACGTTATTCAGCTTTTTAGGAGCGGAACAATGAAAAAACCTTTTTACAAGGTCCTTTATGTGCAGGTGCTTGCTGCTATCGCTCTCGGCGTCCTGCTGGGATTCTTTTGGCCGGACCTCGGCGCGAAGATGAAGCCGCTTGGAGACGGCTTCATCAAGCTAATTAAAATGCTCATCGCTCCGGTCATTTTCTGCACTGTCGTCACCGGCATCGCCGGTATGGAAAACATGAAGAAAGTCGGCAAGGTCGGAGGCTTAGCTCTTCTCTACTTCGAGGCGGTGACGACGCTCGCACTGATCATCGGTCTTCTCATGGTGAATCTCTTTCAGCCGGGAAGCGGCATGCATGTGGACCCGTCCACACTCGACATGAGTTCGGTATCAATGTACGCGGCCTCAGAAAAGCCGCAGTCAACACTTGATTTCATATTTCACATTATTCCGTCTACCATTGTCGGCGCCTTTGCCGAAGGAGAAATCCTCCAGGTTTTATTCTTCTCGGTCATCTTCGGGTTCGCTCTGCAGCATCTGGGCGGCGTTAACCATCCGGTCTACAGTCTGATTAAGAAAGGATCCGACATCCTTTTCACCATGATCGGATGGATCATGAAAGTCGCTCCGATCGGTGCATTCGGCGCTATGGCGTTTACCATCGGCAAATATGGTATTCATACACTGATCCCGCTCAGTAAACTGATGTTGGTTTTTTACGCCACCTGTCTGTTTTTTATTATCTTTATTCTCGGCGCGATCTGTCGAAGCTGTGGGTTTTCTCTTTTTAAATATCTTGCCTACATTAAAGAGGAACTTTTAATTGTGCTCGGCACGTCTTCATCCGAGGCGGTTCTTCCGCAAATGATGAAGAAAATGGAACAAGCTGGCGTCAGTAAATCCGTAAGCGGCCTTGTCATTCCGACCGGTTACTCGTTCAACCTTGACGGTACAGCGATCTATCTGACAATTGCCGCAGTCTTTATCGCACAGGCCTGCGATATTCAAATGACGCTCAGCCAGCAGATCACGCTGCTTCTGGTGCTCCTTCTGACAAGTAAAGGAGCAGCCGGTGTCTCGGGTTCCGGCTTCATCGTACTTGCAGCAACATTGAGCGCAGTCGGTGATGTCCCAGTCGCCGGACTTGCGCTTATCCTCGGCGTAGATCGTTTCATGAGCGAAGCACGTTCCATCACCAACATGATCGGAAACGGCATCGCCTGTGTCGTCGTCGGCCGCTGCGTAGGTGAGCTGGATAAAGCGCGGCTCACCAAGATGCTTACCGCCAAACGCGACATCATCGCGGATCTGGAAGCCGACCTCGGGAAAGTCGAAGAGAAATTAGGGGGCGAGCTCACTTCCGCTGTTAACGAAACAGCCCTGCTGCCCGCAAAAGGCCTGAACGATTAGAGTCGGTATTCGGAAATTTTCCCTTCACACGGGTATCCTGCGCTAATCCACAGAATACCCGAAGTCACGCCCATCACCATGGCGTAAACCGTGCAGTAGCGCTCTCCGCTCTGGCGAGGATCTTCGTGATAACAAACGGATTCCGGATAAAGTTCATGATCGCTCAGCAGTCGGAAAAGTCCTTTCATGCCGATCGGTCCCTTCATCTTGGAGAGCTGTCTCTGCACCCCGTTCAGCCGCGTATAGGTTGAGGAAATAAAACTCTTGGCAACGTCTTTAGGCGCAATCAGAGCGGACAGATAATGATTGGTGTGAACGAGCGCCTCGCCTTTACTCATGATCACATCAAATGCGTCCGGAGAAAATTCAACCTGCATCTCATAATTGCTGCGCGAAGCGATATTAAAGACTCCGGAACCAGCCCTAGGAACAGCCGAAACCGCCTTTAGAGCTTCTGTCGGCAGGCTTGAATTCAGAATATTGCGCATCATCAGATGCAGCGGCATGCCGATTTTGCCTTTGCCGACGGAAGCGGCATTGAGACAGACGCCAAGACCCTCGGAATTCAGCCCCTTGCCTCCGACCAAACCGGCCTCGCAGACCATCAGAATCTCAGGGCGGCCTTCCTGCTCCACTTTCAGAATCACGGAGTTGGATCTTGCCTTTGCAAGCCAGTCCCAGGTTTGCCCCATGAACACATTGCCGCCTTCACCTAATTCAGCCGGAACCATAATGCAGGTACATGCGTCCGAGTTTGCAAACAAAACTTCGCTTCGGCAATTCAGCGTGAGAATGTCTTCAAAAGATTTTCCGCTTCCCTGCGCGATTCCCTTCATTTCCTCAATGGACTCAGGACTGTACTTTTGAATGACCGGTAAAAATTTTGCCGCCAGCGACTTCGCTTTCTCCCAGTCAATTCCTGCGGATGACTGAAAGACCGATGCATAAAACTTAATGTTTCTGTCTATCTGCTCAGCGGCACTTTGACCGTACGTGACGCCCCTCTGCAGCGCGGAACCTTTCAATTCGATAAAAGGATAGAAGGGCTGCTTTTCAATTTCAGGCGAATGAATGTTAGGGACCGACAGCTCCGAGGCGACTTTCGCCTGCGCAGCAAAACCACAGAAAGCGCTGCTGACAAGCGCGGCGATAAATTTTCTTCGGATGATCATTTGTTCAAGTATTTGTAAGTTCGATCTTGGAATTATGACCGTTTATTGCCCGAAATACCCGCCCGTCCGTAAATATTTTTAGCATACAAAAAAAATCGGGACTCGACGTCCCGATTTATTTTGTTTGCAAGACTTTTACTTAGTCAGAAGTCTTGTCAGTTTGGTGATGCAGTCACGGCGCCAGAAGAGATGATTCTTGCGCACAGGCTCTCCGCCGAGGCTTTCGCAGTAAAGGTCCAAAGCTTTTTCAAGCGATTTCTTTGCTTCCGGGCCTTCAACTCCGAGAAGCTTGTTGATACGGTTGACCGCAATGACAGTCTTGTCATTGCTCTTGGTACCCGAGCCGTATGCAATCCATCTTGCAGGGATGAAATGCATCGCATCGTCCCAAATATACACAGCGAAATACTCGCCTCTCTTGACAATGTCCAGACGATCCTTCTTGCTGAGTTTTTCAAATGCGCGAATGTTCTTAACCAGAGCTTTGCGGCTGTCTGCGAGGTTCTTCTGATAACGGACGTTCTCACGTTCGAGAGTGTATTGCTTATTCAATTTACGCCTCCGTATCTGACGATATATCTGTAATCCGTGCATCCTAACGAACTTACACGATAATAAGTAATTACCCTGACCTTTTTGAGCACCTTTCCCGTTTTTCAGGCATAAGAAAAACCTCCGAACCCAATCTTGAGTCGGAGGCTTAATGTCCTAAAAAGCTTACAGATTACTGACCATAGCCGAGGGACTTGAGAACACCGGCATCGTCGCCCCAGCCCTTGCGAACTCGAACCCAGACTTCCAGATAAACTTTCTTGCCAAGCATTTCTTCAATATCTTCGCGCGCCAGTCTGGAAATTTCACGAAGTTTCGCGCCTTTTTCGCCGATCACGATGCCTTTATGGCTTTCGCGGTTAACGATCAGTGTCGCAAAGATTCGCGCAAGCTTGTCGGTTTCTTCCCACTTATCGATCATGACGGCGACACCGTACGGCAGCTCATCGCCCAAGAGGCGGAAAGCCTTCTCACGAATAATTTCCGCAGCCAGGAAGCGCGGAGATTTATCCGTATAAATGTCGTCTTCAAACAGTTTGTCGCCTTCCGGAAGGAACTTTCTGATCACTTCAAGAAGTACCTTGAGCTGACGACCCTTCTCTGCGCTCACAGGGACGACTTCGGCAAACGGGAACTTCTGCATCGACTCGGTAATGAGAGGAAGCATCGCCTCGCTTTCCTTAACTTCATCGGTCTTGTTGATCGCAAGAATGACATTCTTTGCTTCTTTTGAAAGAAGCGAGAGAACCGTCAGGTCTTCGGGACGCCAGCCGGTCGCTTCAATGACGAGAACCACCGCATCAACGTCCGCAAGGCTCGATTTAACTGACTGATTCATTCTGGACAAAAGTTCAGAAGAATGTTTCGTTTGGAAACCCGGTGTGTCCACAAAGATATACTGGGTGTCGTCGGTGGTTAATACACCCATGATGCGGTCTCGTGTGGTCTGTGGCTTCTTGCTCGTGATGCTGACCTTCTCGCCGACAAGTGCGTTGATCAGTGTGCTCTTGCCGACGTTCGGACGGCCGATCACGGCAACATATCCGCTGCGGAATTCTTTAGTTTCTTCTGTAACTGTGTTTTCTGTCATAACTTAGCCTTTCAATTTCTTAACGGCTTCGCTGTCCAGAGCTTTCTGCGCGGCTTCCTGTTCCGCCTGTCTGCGGGAACGGCCGACGCCTTGAAGGTTAATGTCCAGTTTCGGAACGCTCACGCTCACCAGGAACTCCTGATCGTGCGGCAGTCCGCGAACCTCCAGTACTTCATACACCGGCAGACCGTAATGATGGCCCTGCAGTACTTCCTGCAGGCGGGTCTTCGGGTCTTTGCCCAGCGTATCCGGCGTCAGCTTGCTCAGCATCGGCTCATATAAGCGAATGATGACAGTTTGCGCCGATTCGAAGCCGGAGTCGGTGAAAACCGCCCCAAATATGGCTTCTACTGCATCCGCAATAGTTGACGGACGACGATTTCCTCCAGTATGCAGCTCACCCTCGCCAACGCGAAGGAATTCGGAAATACCGATGCGTTCTGCGATTTCCGCAAGGGCGGACTGTTTGACAAGGTTGCTGCGAACGCGTGAAAGAGAACCCTCGTCAAAATGCTTGTCCTTCAAAAATAAGGCGTTGCCGATGACGCAGTTCAGCACGGAGTCTCCGAGAAACTCCAAACGCTCGTTGTTTTCCGAAGAAAAAGAGCGGTGTGTCATCGCGCGCTTCAAAAGCGATTCGTTTTTGAACTTATAACCGATTCTATTTTCAAGTTCACTGAGAGGCAGCATATTTGCTCCTAGTCAAAGAAACCGATGCGGCTCGGCTTCGAAAGATTCATCCAAATCATATTGGCCCGTCCGACTAAATTTTTCTCCGGCACAAAACCCCAGTAGCGGCTGTCTTCGGAGTTGTCGCGGTTATCACCAAGGACGAAATATGTGTCCTTGGGCACGGTGCAGATCAATCCGCCTCTCACGTAATCACAAGCGTCGGGGTTGTTGTGAATCGGAAGCGGATAAGCGCCGGCAGGGGCCGCGCGATTGTTGAGAATACGGTGATCCTTCTTACCGAGCTGCTCGACAAACTGATCAAGCTCCTGCATCTTGGCTTCATCGTAATACTTACCGTCAGCGGTGACGGGCACAGGCTTCCCATTAATGGTCAGCCGCTTGTTGATGTATTCAATCTTGTCGCCAGGCAAACCGACAACACGCTTGATGTAGTCAATTTTTTCATCCGCGGGATAACGGAAGACAATCACATCGCCTCTTTCAGGCTCACCGATCGAAACAATCTTGGTGTTCAGCACCGGCAGACGCAGACCGTAGTTATATTTGTTCACTAAAATCATGTCGCCGCTTTCAAGCGTCGGCATCATAGATCCGCTCGGGATTCTGAAAGGCTCAAAAATGAATGAGCGCAGAATGAAAATAAAGAAAATTACCGGAAAGAAACCGGCAGTATATTCAAGCCACTTGGGACGCTCATTCATGCGCGTGACCATCGCAGAGCGAGCTGCCACCACGGACTGTACGCCTCTGCGCAGCGCATCTTCGTTGCTTCTGTCGAACTGCTGCAGTTCATCAGACATGACTTTGACGCGTTTAGGTTTCCAGACAAATACATCAAGAACCCACAGCACGCCTGTAAAAACGGTCAGGAGGAAAAGAATGAGAGAAAAAGTCATAGTGATGCTCCTCGATGAGGGTTATTTGTCGTCTTGCTGAAGAATTGCAAGGAAGGCTTCCTGCGGAATCTCGACGGTACCGACCTGCTTCATGCGTTTCTTACCAGCTTTCTGTTTTTCCAGCAGTTTGCGTTTACGCGTAATGTCACCGCCGTAACACTTGGCAAGCACGTTCTTACGAAGCGCTTTCACGTTTTCACGCGCGATAATGTTTGCGCCGATGGCCGCTTGAATGGCGACGTCATACATCTGTCTCGGAATAATGCCGCGCATCTTGGAAACAATTTCACGGCCGCGGGAAACCGAGTTGGCTCGGTGCACAATGCTTGAGAGCGCGTCCACCTTATCACCGTTAATCATGATATCGATCTTGACGACATCAGAGGCTCTGTACTCTTTGAACTCGTAATCCATAGAAGCATAGCCGCGGGTCAGTGACTTAAGCTTGTCGAAGAAGTCCAAAACGATTTCCGCGAGCGGAAGGTCATAATGCAGATGCACTTGTCTGCCGTGATAGGCGAGGTTCGTCTGAATACCGCGCTTCTGGTTGCAGAGCGTCATGACCGCGCCGACATACTCGTCCGGCACAAAAATAGTCACTGAATCGATAGGTTCGCGGATTTCCGCGATCTTATCCACCGGCGGCAACTTTGAAGGATTCTCAACATGGATAACATCGCCGTTGCGCAGCAGTACTTCGTAGACCACGCTCGGCGCGGTCGTAATCAAATCCATGTTGTATTCGCGCTCGAGACGCTCCTGCACAATATCCATGTGCAGCAGCCCGAGAAAGCCCGCTCTGAAACCGAAACCGAGCGCCTGAGAAACTTCCGGTTCAAAGTGCAGAGCCGCGTCGTTAAGCTGCAGCTTCGTGAGCGCATCGCGAAGCGCTTCGTACTGGTTTGATTCCACCGGGTAAAGGCCCGCAAACACCTGACTCTTAACTTCCTTAAAGCCGGGAAGCGGCTCCGAAGCCGGATTCTGAGCGCTTGTGACCGTATCACCGACTCGGGCGTCTTTCAATTCTTTGATTCCGGAAATCACAAAGCCCACCTGCCCTGCGCTGAGCTCGGTCTTCGTCTGAGATTTCGGTGTAAAGATGCCGACCTGTTCAACCAAATGGTTTGCACCGGTCGCCATCAGACGGATCTTATCTTTCGGATGAAGTGTTCCGTTCACAACACGCACCAGCATCACAACGCCGACATAGTTATCGAACCAGGAGTCGATAATTAGCGCCTGCAGCGGCGCTTTCGGGTCGCCCTTAGGCGCAGGGACACGCTCCACAATGCGTTCAAGAATTTCATCGATGCCAAGACCGGTCTTGGCAGAGGCTTCAACCGCGTCCGTCGCGTCAATTCCGATGACTTCTTCGATTTCTTCACGGGCTTCATCAGGATTTGCGCTCTGAAGATCCATCTTATTGAGAATCGGAAGCACTTCGACGCCGAGCTCAATGGCGGTATAGCAGTTGGCAACTGTCTGAGCTTCCACACCCTGCGTGGCGTCCACAACAAGCAACGCACCTTCGCAGGCTGAAAGCGAACGGCTGACTTCGTAGCTGAAGTCAACGTGTCCCGGGGTATCAATAAGATTTAATAAGTACGTTTGGCCGTCTTTAGCCTTGTAATTGAGAGAGGCGGTCTGAGCCTTAATAGTAATGCCGCGCTCTTTTTCCAGATCCATGGAGTCCAGGACCTGAGATTCCATCTCTCGCTCGGAAAGACCGCCGCAGCGCTGAATCAAGCGATCAGCGAGCGTGGATTTGCCGTGGTCGATATGAGCGATAATAGAAAAGTTTCTGATCTGCTTCATACATTCCTAAATGGATGTTTGCTTGTCCGCATCCATCAGAATTGTTTCGAATGGATGCGGACAAGGCGGTTCAAAAAAACATAAAGGGGGCGCTTGCGCGACCCCTGCTGCTGTTCAGTCGGATTGAGATCAAACCTGACCGAAAACAAGAGAACCGTTGGTTCCGCCGAAACCGAACGAGTTCTTCATCGCGTAGCGTATTCGCATTTTGCGCGCTTCGTTCGCACAATAATCCAAATCACACTCCGGATCTTGTTGAAAAATGTTAATGGTCGGCGGTGAAACTTGGTTTTTCAGAGCCAGAACGGTAAACACGGACTCGATACCGCCGGCGCCTCCGAGAAGGTGACCCGTCATAGACTTCGTGGAATTAACCACCAAATCCTTGGCCGCGTCGCCAAAAGCGAGCTTAATCGCCTTGGTCTCATTGATATCGCCAACGTGCGTACTGGTTCCGTGCGCGTTCAGGTACTGAACATCGGAAGCGTTGATTCCCGCCTGTCTGAGGGCAGCCTGCATACAGCGCATCGGACCTTCCGCACTCGGCGTCGTGATGTGATGCGCGTCTGCAGAAAGACCGTAGCCAACCACTTCGGCGTAGATCTTCGCTCCGCGTTTTTTCGCGTGCTCGTACTCTTCAAGCACCAGCACACCGGCGCCCTCGCCCAAGACAAATCCGTCTCGGTCCTTGTCAAAGGGACGGGACGCGGTCTGCGGATCGTCATTGCGGCGGGAAAGCGCGTGCATGGAGTCAAAGCCTCCGAGACCGAGCGGGCAGACACCGGCTTCAGCGCCGCCGGCGACCATCACATCCGCGTCACCGCGGCGGATGAGCCAGACGGACTCGCCGATACTGTGCAGACCGGTCGTGCAGGCCGTCGAATAGGCAAGACTCGGTCCCTTGAGATTGCGCATAATGGAAACCTGACCGGCAACCATATTGGCGATACTGCCCGGAATCAGGAACGGCGAAATTCGACGAGGTCCTTTTTCCAGATAGGAACCGTTGTTGACGCAGATTGTTTCCAATCCGCCGATTCCGCTGCCGACAGCGCAGCCCGCTCTCACCGCGGTTTCTTCATCAATCTGAAGTCCGCTGTCATCCAGAGCCTGAAGAGAAGCCGCCACTCCGTACTGAATAAAGCGGTCAAAACGACGCGCTTCTTTCGCCGGAAGATACTTCTCCACTTCAAAATTCTTGACTTCACCGGCGATGCGGGAGCCGAAAGCGGACGCATCAAAGTGCGTCACCGCAACGATGCCGGATTTACCCGCCAGCGCATTCTCCCAACTCTCCTCTACCGTGTTGCCAATCGGGCTGATCATGCCCAAGCCGGTAATGACTACTCGACGCATTAATTGCTCCGTTAATGCTTAAAAATTAGGCCTTCTGATTGGCTTTGATGAAGTCGATAGCCTGCTGAACAGTCTGAATCTTTTCCTGCTGATCGTCAGGGATTTCAATGCCAAAAGCGTCTTCAAGAGCCATAACGAGCTCAACTGTGTCCAGAGAGTCGGCACCCAGATCGCCAATGAAGGAGCTTTCATTCTTGATGTCTGCTTCGTTGATGCTGAGCTGTTCGGCAACTACTTTCTTAACTTGCTGTTCGATATTGTCCATTTGTAACCTCTTAAAAAAATATGTACTGCATAATTAGGCTAATCTCGAATTATATCCGAGCCGCCGATGTTTAAACTAGCCAAAAAAGGCGGATTTACATTCTCATACCGCCGTTGACCTCGATCACCTGTCCGGTGATGTAGTCTGCGGCAACGGACGCAAGGAAGACGACAGCGTCTGCGATATCCTCCGGCTTGCCTAAGCGAGCCATCGGGATCTGCGCTAAAAGCGCGGCTTTCTGAGCTTCGCTGAGCGCGTCGGTCATATCGGTCGCAATAAATCCGGGCGCGACACAGTTGACCGTAACACCTCTCGCACCGATCTCGCGCGCGATCGATTTGCTCATCGCGATTGTGCCCGCTTTGGCCGCTGCGTAGTTAGCCTGGCCCGCGTTGCCCATCATGCCGACGATGGAGGCGATGCTGATAATTCTGCCGTGACGCGCCTTCATCATGCCGCGAAGGCATGCGCGGGCAAGACGGAATCCGCCTGTCAGATTGGTTTCAATCACTTCATCCCACTGTTCGTCCTTCATGCGCATCGAAAGCGTATCGCGTGTGATGCCGGCGTTGTTCACCAAAACCGTGACCGCGCCGAATTCGGCTTCAATCGCTTTCATAAAGGCGTCGCTCGCTTCGCGGTCGGCCACGTTAAGCACACGGCCGAATCCCTTTGCGCCCTGAGCTCTTTCTGTGATTTTGGCTGCGCCGGCTTCGCTTGTCGCCGTGCCGATTACGGTGGCGCCCGCTTTGAGGCACGCGTCAAAAATCGCGGCACCGATACCGCGGGAAGCGCCTGTCACCAAAACAATTTCGCCTTTAAGCGCTTCAGCGCTGAATACATTATTTGTGGTCAATCTTCTTACTCCTGATTATTAGAAGCCGCTTCTTCAAGCGCTTCTTTGCTGTTCAATGCTTTTGCCGCGATACCCTTGGTAATTCTCTTGGTCATACCGGTAAGCGCAGCGCCGGGGCCGACTTCATAGAGTTCGGTACAGCCCATCTTTTCCATTTCGCGGACGGTATCGGCCCAAAGAACAGCCGAAGAAACCTGAGCGGAGAGCGCGCCGCGAATATCGTCGGCTTCGCTTCTGAGACGGACGTCCACATTGTGCAGAACCGGAATTTCAGGCGAGCGCAGTTCAACTGTGCGCAGGCGCTCTTCCATCGCAATCTCGGCGGGCTTCATCAGTGAAGAATGGAAGGGGCCGGAAACATTAAGACGGATCGCGCGTTTTGCACCCGCTTCAAGACTTTTGCTCATTGCGGCTTCCACTGCGGCAACGGTGCCGGCAATCACGACCTGTCCCGGTGTATTAAAGTTCACCGCATCGACGACGCCGTTGGCGGCGCACTCAAGGCAGACGGATTTAACTTTGTCGTCATCGAGACCAAGAATCGCGGCCATCGTGCCTTCACCGACGGGGACCGCCTCCTGCATTTTCTCGGCGCGGAAGCGCACGAGCTTAACGGCATCCTTAAATTCAAGCGCACCGGCAGCGACCAGCGCGGAGTATTCTCCGAGACTGTGGCCGGCCGCTACGTCGGGGCGTCGGCCGCCTTTGGAAAGATAGTAGCGATACATCGCGGTGCTTGCGGTGACCAATGCGGGCTGCGTATTGACAGTGAGGCTCAGCTCCTCAGACGGACCTTCGGCAATGAGTTTCGCTAAATCAAATCCAAGTACTTCATTCGCTTCTTCAAGCGTCTGCTGCACAATCGGTTCGTCCTTAAGGGTTGAAAGCATTCCGACGGACTGACTGCCCTGTCCCGGAAATACAAAAGCAATTTTCTTTTCTGACATTTGCGTTATAAGTTGTTTTATTAGAATTTAAGCAGTGCGGAAGCCCAGGTGAAGCCGCCCCCGACGCCCTGAAGCAGAACAATGTCGCCGCGTTTGAGCTGTCCGCTCTGACGGGCCTTATCGAGCGCAAGCGGAACACTTGCCGCCGACGTGTTTCCGTGCTTAGTGACGGAAACCACAAGATTGCTCTCAGGAATATTTAACTTGCCGCGAACCATATTCATGATGCGAAGATTTGCCTGATGCGGAATGTAGACATCGACATCACCGGGCGCGAGATTTGCCGCCGCAAGCACATTCAGCGCGCTTTCCATCATTTTTTCCACCGCGGCCTTAAATACGAGGCGCCCTTCCATACGAATATAGGGGTCTCCGACAATCTTGCCGTTGTCAATATGGCTGTCGGCAGCGAGCACGTGCACACCGCGCGTGCCGTCGGCTTTAAGTTCTGTTGCGAGAATTCCGGGTTCGCTGCTCTTTTCGAGCACCGCAGCGCCCGCTCCGTCACCGAAGAGAACGCAGGTTGTACGATCATCCCAATCCAAAACGCGCGAAAGGCTTTCTGAACCGATCACCAAGACGCGCTCGGCGGATCCTGCGCGGATCATTGAATCGGCGATTGAGAGCGCGTAAACAAATCCGGAGCAAACCGCCTGAATATCAAAAGCGCCGGCGCTGCTGGCCTGAAGGAGCGCCTGCACCTGACACGCCGTGCTCGGGAAAACGGAGTCAGGCGTCGTCGTCGCGACGATAATCAGATCAATCTCGTCAGGTGTAAAGCCGCCGTTTTCCAAGGCACGCTTTGCGGCCTCAAAGGCCATAGCGGTCGTGGAGCCCGCGCCTTCGGCAAAATATCTCTGCTCAATACCGGTGCGGGTACGAATCCACTCGTCACTGGTTTCTACGCCTCTTTCGGCAAGCTTGGCCGCAAGTTCATCATTGCTGACGATCTTCTCCGGCAGGAAACTTCCTGTAGAAGCGATTCGGGAATAAATTTTTTCAGACACGAATTTCGTTTCCATTACAAACAGATAAACGAGAGATTACTTTATTCTGGGGTTCTGTGCGAACCGCTTTTTCAGCATTACAAGAAAAAACAATTTCTAAAATCCGTAAAAACTATCCGGGAAAAATCGCAACACTCACTCCTGTACTTCTGAAAGACACCTGTGCGGTGCCCAATAAAAAAGGAAGGCCCGCTTACGGCCTTCCCTGCAAAAATATTACGGCTTATAAGATTATTTAAACGAATTCACGACCGCGAGCGCATTCAAAGTTCTCGGGAATCCGTTGAGCGGAATAGCGATCTGCAGCGCGTCAGCGAGATTCTGCTTCGTGTTTTCTTCTTTGAGATTAGCTCCCGTGTGCGCCTTTAACTGAGACTCGCGTCCGCCAAGCGCGGCAATCGCGGCAAAGACAACGAGCTCGCGAACCAGGCGAAAATGGAGCTCTCGGAAAAAGGGGAGTTCCTTCTCGGCATCATCCGCATCGGCATTGTCGAAACTTCTGCCATGCGGATTCTCACACGGGAAATGCAGAAATTTACAGCGCAGTATCCGCACGTCCACTTTGAAATCTATTCTGCCGACAGTGATGATTTAAAGCGTTCAATGGACGAGAACAAACTGGATTTAGCCATTCTTCTGGAGCCGGTTGAGAGCGCAAAATACGATAAAACATCGATTCCGGCAAAAGATCGCTGGGGGCTTGTCGTTCGAAAGGCAGACTTTCCGAGCGATCGAAAAGAGATGACTTTCAGCGAAGTCGTCGCCACTCCTTTGATTTTGCCTAGAAGATTCATTGTGCTGGAAGAGATCAGCAGCTGGCTCGAAGTTTCCGATAAGGATTTAAAGGTAGCGGCTTACCACAACCTGCCCTCCAACGCTCTTGACCTGATCAGCTCCGGCATGGGCGCTCTATTGTGTGTGGAAGGCTCTTTTACCAATCGCGGTAAAAGCGGTTTGAGATTTGTTCCGATTACGCCCGAACGAGTTTCCGGTCACGTCGCTGTAAAAAAGAAAAAGTCCTATCGCTAAAGCCGCGGCAATCTTTTGGGAGACGCTCTGCGCGCTGGATTCAGCGGAAACCGCAGATGAGGCTCTGAAAAAGCTCGGCGGTCGGCGGAAAAAATCTGCAGGCCTATAAAACAAAAGCCCGAGTTTGACCTCGAGCTTTCTTGATCTTTAGGCTTAAGCCTAAGATACAAATTCTTTCATAATTCCTGCCGCATCGTCCGCCGTGGGTCTCGAATGAGAGCAGTCCTCAGGGAAGAACTTATTCCTGATCGTCGTTCTTAGTGGCGATGACTTTCTTGCCACGGTAGAAACCGGAAGCAGAAATATGATGACGACGATGTGCTTCGCCTGTTGTCGGTTCGACAGCGAGCGGAGGATTGGTCAGGAAATCGTGAGCACGGTGATTGCCGCGCTTATTGGTCGACTTCTTATTTTGCTGAACAGCCATGGTAACCCCACGAAAATAATATCTAAATCTTAAAAACGAGCGGACAACACAAACACTTCCGCTCTCGGAAAACATCGGATTTTACACTAACGTTAATTCTTTCGCAAACCTTGCAGATCTTTAAGTTTTGCAAAGGGATTTTCTTTCTTCGGCTCTTCTTGCTTAGGCGCTTCAATGTCGGATTTGCACGCGTAGTCGTGAACCGGAACATAAGGAAGCGAAAGCAGAATCTCCTCTTCAATCCATTCCATCAGATTGAGCTTCTCACTGCCGACAATCACTTCTGTGTCGTCTTCGTCGTCAATCGGAATGGAATCGGCTTCTTTTTCGTCTCTGGCGAAACGGAAAAGCACGTCGCTTTCAATCGGGAACTCCATCGCTTTGCCGCAGTGATTGCAAATAAGCGGCACTTTAGCGGCGAGCGTCATGACAGCTCCGGGCCAGCCCTTTTTGGCGGTCATCCCTTTGATCTCAAAAACGCATTCAGCGTCCGTCGGACAGATCTCTTCACGCAGTCTCGGCATATCGGTAAGCCGAACCTTCCCCGAAATGACACGTCTGTCACGGGCAAGATCATATGCGTTTACATAGTCTGTCGATTTTAGATACTCAGACATTCGGATCCTTCTTGTTAATACCTAGCACTGAACTAGAATAGTCGCATTCATTTATTTCTGTGGATGCGATAACCCAAAAATGGATAATAGATTACAACTCATTCTCGGTTCGAGCTCTCCGTTTAGAAAAGAATTGCTCGAACGCCTGCAGCTGCCCTTTACAACTTGTTCGCCCGAAGTTGACGAAACTCCGCTCAAGGACGAAAAGCCTAAAGACCTGTCCCTAAGACTCTCAATTCTTAAAGCACAGGTGGTCGCCGCTCAGCACCCCGACTGCGTCGTGATCGGCTGCGATCAGGTACTCGAACTTGACGGCAAACCGCTTGGCAAACCCGGATGCTTCGAAAAGGCGTTTGAGCAGCTCTCTGCGATGAGCGGCAAAGAAGTTGTGTTTCACTCCGCAATGACCGTCATCGACGCAAAAGGCAACGTCTCTTCGACCGTTGTTCCCACCGAAATCAAGATGCGCGATCTTCCGCCTGAGGCCATTCGCCGCTATCTTGAAATCGAGAAACCTTTCAGATGCGCTGGAAGCGCCAAAATCGAGAAACTCGGTATCGCGCTCATCGCTGAATGCCGCTCCTCCGACCCGACAGCAATTATCGGACTGCCGCTGATTGAACTCACCACCATGCTCGCTAAGGCAGGCATCAGCGTTCTTCCGGAGCTCAGATAATGACGCAGCTCGGCAGGCTTTTTATGCTCCCCGTGCCGATTTCACAGGGAACCGTCTCGGCTTCCCTGCCCGAAAGCTCGATTCACGTCGCGCGCGAGCTCAAATATTTTCTGGCGGAAAACGCTAAATCGGCCCGAGCTTTTCTCAAAGCGGCCGAGCATCCGCTCCCGATCGCTTCTCTCTCTATTGAAGAGATCGGACACCGCCCGGATGTCAATCTGATTAAAACCTGGCTGAAACCCGCTCTGGAGGGTTTTGACATCGGTATCGTGAGCGAAGCGGGCTGCCCGGGCGTCGCAGATCCCGGTGCGCAAATCGCTGAGCAAGCTCATCGTCTGGGCATACGCGTCGTGCCGCTTGTCGGACCGAGCTCCATTCTTCTGGCACTCATGGCCTCCGGAATGGACGGACAGCACTTTCGTTTCTGCGGCTACCTGCCGATTAAAGAGCCTCAGCGCACGAACGCGATCAGAGATCTGGAAAGAAAGAGTGCGAGCGCCGAGGGCGAAACTCAGCTATTTATCGAAACGCCCTATCGCAACAGCGGCATGCTCGCCTATTTAGTGAGAGTCTGCGCACCGACAACGCTGATTATGGCGGCCACAGACATTACGGGAGAGGCTGAAAAAATCAGAACCTTCTCGGCCGCTCAATGGAAATCAAAGGATCTGAACCTGCCGAAACTTCCGACGGTGTTCGGAATCCTCGCCTCTAAACGCGGACGCCGAGCATAGAAGCAAGCTCGTCCATCGTGTCGGCAATGTGCTTGGGCTGATACTCTTCAAGCCTCAGCCTCGGGGCGGCACCCCACGAAACCGCAATCGCATCCACTCCGGCTGCTTTTGCAAGTCTGATGTCGTGTTCGGTGTCGCCGACCATAACCATATCCGAAGGCTTAAATCCGCCGCGCTCCATCAGCATATGAAGCATGAGCGGATCAGGCTTCGGCTTGGCTTCGTCCGAAGTCACCGAGTCATCAAAATAAGCTTCGATCCCCATGCGGTTCACAATTCTGGAAAGTCCCTTGCGGCTTTTACCTGTGGCAATCGCAGTTTTAATACCGGCTTCATGCAGCCGATCCATCAGATCGAGCACCTTCGGAAAGAGCTTCAGATACGGGTCGCTCTGCAGAAAGTATCCGACGTAAATATTTTTGTATTCCTCATAACGAGCCGGATCAAGATCTGAAGCGACAATCGGAATAATGTCTTTGAACCCAAGGCCTATAACGCTTTTTGCTGTTTCGTAGCTGACCGGTTTAATCCCGATCGTCTGATTCGCTTTCTGTATTCCTTTTGCGATTGCGTCCACGGAATCTACAAGTGTTCCGTCAAAATCAAAAACCACGAATTTATAGGGTGTCACGCTTTTTCCTTTCCAATGCGTCCAACAGTTCCCGGCACTCTTTCGGAAGCGGTGCCTCGATTTTCAGATCAATTCCGCTCACCGGATGGTGAAATACGATTGATCCGGCATGCAGAAACATTCTTTTGAAAGGATATCCCAGAAGACCGTGTTCAACCTCGCCGTTGAATTCAAAATCTCCGTACTTCTCATCTCCGACAAGAGGAAAACCTAAATGCGCCGCATGTACACGGATCTGATGCGTGCGTCCTGTCAACAAATCTACTTCAAGAAGCGAAACCGCCCCGAAGCGCTCAATCAGCCGAAAAATTGAGTGACTCGGCAGCCCCTGCTCTTCATCAACCCGCACTCTGCGCTCGCCGGAGGCCGTGACATATTTATAGAGCGGAAACTTGACATGCTGACGATCGTTCTGCCAGTCGCCTTTTACAAGCGTCTTGTACGTTTTATGCATTTGTCCTTCACGAATCATTTCGTGAAGACGGACAAGCGCCTTTCTGGTTTTTGCCAGAACCAGCACTCCGGATGTCCCTCTATCCAATCGATGAACAAGTTCGAGAAAAGGAAGATCAGGACGAGAAGCGCGCATGCGTTCAATCAGTCCGAAAGAAATGCCGCTGCCTCCGTGGCTGGCCATGCCCGAGGGTTTATCCACTGCCAAAATATGCTCATCCTCGTACAGGATCGTCGGAATTTCAGAGAGTTTCAGCGGCGGCGCTTTCTTCTCCTGAGGCTGAGCGCTGACGCGAATCGGCGGAATGCGAACCTCATCTCCTTCACTGACACGGCTGTCCGGATGAACTCTGCCCTTGTTGATGCGAACCTCACCCGAGCGTATCACGCGATAAATCATGGATTTCGGAACGCCCTTGAGCTCAGAGAGCAGAAAGTTATCCAAGCGCTGTCCGTCTGAAGACGCATTCACCTTGATAAATCTGACCTGTTCGCTCTGAGCTGAAGAATTCTTCTGAGAGGCTGCTTTTACAGGCTGCGGCTTTTTCTTCTGAGCGGCCTTCATCGCGGCAAGCAGTTCCCTGCCGCTGCGGGTTCTGTTTTTTTTCGTTACTGATTGTGCCCCGGATGGGCTCAATTGTTCATACTTTTGGCGTGTCTTTGACATTTGCATTAAAATCCTGCTCGAGGCGATCGGTCGGACAGAAAATATTTTCTGCTCCGAAACGCGTTTCGGTTGATTCGCACCGATTCAACGGCCTCTTTATGACCTTCGCCGATTGTAATCTTTTCAGTCGAAAGAAAGAAAACGGCTCCCTATCTAGGGTTCCTCCCTCAGAGCGAACCGATGATGCATAGGAAGTACGAGCTTCATTCACGGAAACGATTCGCGTCGAAGATATTTGTAATGAATATTTGGCGGTGCTCCGATCAGGCATGATCGTCGCAGCTCGCCGATGACCCTTGCGGTCATTGCTGTACAGAATTGAGTAGAAACGGGGCGCAGCATCCGGTTGATGCGCGCACAAAAATTGGAACACGGATCTGATGCAGGATCCATGGAATCGGGATAAAGAAAGTGAGCTTAACGGCACGCGGCAAAACATTGTCTGCTGATACCCTCTTGCGGGGTAGGGGCAAGTCCGCGCAGCCTCCATCTTTCGACCTTATGAAGCCTCCGGCAGCCGATTGCTGCACTACAAAAGCGAGATGCCTTTGATATCCCTATTCGGCCGCCCGAATTTCTAGTCTTTTCCGTCAGCACGTCTATGGTCCGCGAAAGTGACCGAGGAGTGCTTCATGAAGCGCATGTTATTTAATGCCACGCACGCTGAAGAGCTGCGTGTCAGTATTGTTGAAGGACAGAAGCTTATCGATATTGATATCGAGTCTTCAGAACGTCAGCAAAGAAAGTCCAATATCTATAAAGGCGTCATCACACGCATTGAACCTTCCCTCGAAGCCTGCTTCGTTGATTACGGTGAAGAACGTCACGGTTTCCTGCCCTTCAAGGAAATCTCACGCGCCTACTTTAACGAAGGGGTCGATGTCCGTACAGCCACCATCAAGGAGGCTGTTACCGAAGGCATGGAACTCATTGTTCAGGTTGAAAAAGAAGAGCGCGGCAATAAAGGCGCTGCGCTGACAACCTTTATTTCTCTTGCCGGCCGCTATCTCGTCCTTATGCCGAACAACCCACGCGGAGGCGGTGTCAGTCGCCGTATCGAAGGCGAAGAACGTCAGGAGCTACGCGAAGCCATGTCTCAGCTCTCCACGCCTAAAGGCATGAGCCTTATCGCTCGTACCGCCGGCATCGGCCGCAGCGTCGAAGAACTTCAGTGGGACTTGGATTACCTTCTGAAACTTTGGGATGCGATCTCCGAGGCGGCTGCTCCTCAGTATGAAGACAAACAGGGCAACTACGTTTCCACTCCCGTCGGCCCCAAGGGCGAACCGCTCAAACGCGTCAATCCCGCTCCTTTCCTCATTGTCGAAGAAAGCAATCTGGTCATTCGCGCGATCCGTGACTACTTCCAGCCGGACATTGCGGAAATTCTCGTCGATACAGACGATATCTACGAACAGGCCCGTCAGTTCATGGGTCATGTGATGCCGGACATGGTCAGCCGTGTAAAACGCTACACGGACGATGTCCCGCTCTTCTCCCGCTTCCAGATCGAAAATCAGATCGAGACCGCGTACTCCCGTACCGTTCCGCTGCCCTCAGGCGGCTCCATTGTGATCGACCACACTGAAGCTCTGGTTGCGATCGACGTTAACTCCGCCCGCTCCACTCGCGGCGGCGACATCGAAGAAACCGCTTTCAGAACCAACTATGAAGCGGCCGAAGAAGTGGCCCGTCAGATGAGACTACGCGACCTTGGCGGCCTTATCGTGATCGACTTCATCGATATGGAAGATCCGAAGAATCAGAGAGCGATCGAGCAGCGCATGAAGGAAGCGATCCATTACGACCGCGCCCGCGTTCAGATCGCAAAGATCTCCCGCTTCGGTCTGCTTGAACTCTCTCGTCAGAGACTGCGTCCTTCCCTTTACGAAGGCAGCCATATCACCTGCCCGCGCTGCAACGGTATCGGCGCGATCCGTGATACCGAATCCAGCGCGATTCAGGTTCTGCGTATCCTTCAGGAAGAAGCCTTCAAGGACGGAACATCTGCGCTGCAGGCTCAGGTTCCGGTTGACGTCGCCACCTTCCTTCTCAATGAAAAACGTGACGAAATCGCCAAGATCGAACATCGTCATCACATTGAAGTCATCCTGATTCCGAACCAGACACTTGAAACTCCGCATTATCAGATCGAACGTCTGCGCTCTGAAGAGGACCTCCTGACCGAAGGCGCTCCGAGTTACAAGCGTGTCGAGGAACTCGCTCCCGAACCCGAAGAGCCTTACTCCAGAGCTCAGAATGTTCAGCCGTCCACTCGTCCCCGTCAGGTTCCTGTGATCAAGGGCCTGCCCCCGAGAGACAATGCGCCGAAACACGTTGACGCCGCAGAAGCCAAGGCTGAAGCCAAGAGCGAAAAATCTCTGCTTCAGAAGATTTTCGGTTTCTTCTTCGGTTCCTCTGAAGAGAAGCCCGAAGCCAAGCAGCGCCGCGACAGAAACGATAAACGCACTCAGAGAAAAGACGCGTCCGAGCGCAAGAACCGCCGTCAGGAACGCGCCGAAGAGCAGCGCAGACAGAAGAAAGAAAAGGCCGAGCGCAGTGCTGCGGTCAAACAGATTCGCCAGGCCAAGAGCGAACGCAACGAAGAAATTCGTCAGCAGGTTCGTGAGGAGTCCGAAGCGGCTGCCCGCACCTCTTCCAAACCCAATGCCGGTGAACGAGTCGATCGTACGCGCAAAACTCAGAAAGAAAACGCCGCGCACAGCGAACGCAGAGAAAACAAGGCTTCTGAAAATCAGGCTCCGAAGTCCAAATCTGAATTTGCGTCTAAAGCCAAGGAGGCAGAAGCTCCTGTGAAAACCGCGCCTGCTAAGGCTGCGGAAAGTCACGCTGAGCAGAACGAGGATGTCGCGGTGAAGGTGGTTCCTTCTCAGGAATCTCAGTCCACTCTGCCTGAGCAGCCTCGTCAGAGAAGAAGCCGCAGACTGCGCAGAGACCGCAATGAGCCGCGCCGCGTCAAAACGGATGTGCCGCCCGTAGCAGTTTCTCCGGTCGCTGCCGCGATCGACGACATTGTCCAGAGCGAACGCACTATTCCGCAGGCTGAGGCTCCGTTAATCAACAATGAAGTCCGCAAGCCGACAGTCAAGGCTCCGGAAAACCTTCATGTCGCTGATGATGCCGCAAAGGCTCAGACAAGAAAGCCGCGCCGCGCTAAACGCGCTCCTGAAGCAGCCGAAGAAGCTCCTCTTCAGCTCGTTCAGACAAAGACGGAAGCGCCTAAGGCAGCTGAACCGGTAGAAGTACAGGCGGTTTCTTCCGCGGCTCCTGTCGTACGTGAAGAAAAGCCGGCTGCAGAAGTGAAAGCCGCGCCGGCTCCTGAAGTCAAACCGGCCGCCGCTGAGACAAAACCGGTTGTATCAAAGCCCGTAGCCGTCGAGACAAAGCCTGCTGAAGTCAAGAGCGTGAAAGCTCCGACAGACGATCTCAAACCGATCCTTGCCGAAGCAGGCTTAGAGCTGGTTGCTACTAAAGCCGCTCCTGCATCCGCACCGGTGGAAGTCAGCAAACCGAAACTCGGCAGAAAGCGTGTTAAACGCGCTGCTGAAGTCAATGACGCGCCGCTTGAATTAGTTCAGACGAAAAAAGAATAAGTCTGAATAGCTTATTAAGCTCCGGCTCCGCTCGGATAACGAGCGGAGCCTTTTTTTGCGCTGAACATGATCGGCCCTTCTCCTGCATCGACCGATAAGACACAGGCCCGGATTTGTTCTAACGCATACTGCTCTTCTATAGACCTTGACTGACAGCTTCCATTTGCGGATTCAGTACATCTGCGAAAGGCGCAAAAAACCGGAGAGCCGCGCTGCGGCAGTCTCCGGTTTTATCAGACCGCAGTTTCGGTCTTACTGTTACATCAGAATCGGATCATAGTAGCCGGCAAAAAGAACGGACGCTCTCAGAAGCAGAGCCCCGATAATGCCCAAGACGGCAGTGCAGACCAATACCTTATGACTTCTGGTCAGGATCGTGGCAACGAGCGGCACTAAACTGCCGAATAGAATCACGCCAAGCCAGAACATCAGCGCGTTAGGACCGTAAAGGAGGCTCTCTGCGCCCACTCTTGCCGCTTCCATATTGGAGGACAGCGATACATGCAGGAAGGCAAAGATCGTCAGAAGCTCGGCGATTTCAACCCAAATAGAAGTTGTGCGGCTCCACTTAACGCGGCTTGCGTCAATCTGGCCGAATACCATCAGAAGCTCAATTGCGCCAACGGAACAGGCCATGCCGGAGATAATCCAAAGAATCGGAATAATGGCTGAATTCCAGAAAGGAATACCTACGGCCTGAGTCAGCAGGAAACCCGAGTACACCGTGCAGGCCGCGCCAAGCGCGGAAAAGATGCCGTTGAACCAATTGGAATCAGCCATCTGCTGCCACTTCTCACCCTTGAACAAAATCCCGGCACAGATCATCGAGTAAAAGAGCGAACCGACGCAGAGCAGCGACAACAGACAAATACCAATGAACATCCAGGAGCTGAGGTTAAGCGCCATATCAAAGACGGAACTTAAAACCGCAAACGGAAGGTTCAGCATTCTTGCCAGATGGCTGACCACGAGCAGCGTGCCGATAATGGCGGCCGCCGTCAAAAGGTACACAAACTTTTTCTGGCGAACCCAATAGTTGAGGAAAAAGCCCATGCCGGAAAGTCCGACCGCCCAGAGGAATAAGGCGATCGTCCAGCCCCAGTGCGCGGCTTCAAGCTGAGTTGTCATTAAATTAAAATCGGCGATGTTTGTCATATTTACACCACTACGAAGAAGTTGGGACGAGTGCCTTTCTGAGGCATCAGTGTTTCTGTTTTGGACTGACGGATTCTCTGCGCGATCAAAGAATTCGGATCATTGATGTCGCCAAACGCTCGGGCTCCCGCCGGGCAAGCCTTAACACAGGCAGGCTGTTCGCCGTTCTCAATGAGCTTCATGCAGCCCTCTCCAATACATTTCATCGGCAGTCCGCTGTCCGGATGCGACCAGCGCGCATCATAGGGACAGCTTGCGATGCAGTAATTGCATCCGACACACTTATTCGGATCAGTACGAACTAAACCGTTTTCGTCATAGTAGTTCGCGCCGAACGGACACGTTCTAACGCAGGGTGCATCCGAACACTGCTGGCACTGAACCAGCAGCGTCACCGGACGACGAACTTCGGACTGAACTTTACGGATATTGGAAGCGGGCCAATTTCGTTTCGGAATGGATCGATTCAGCATCTCCGGGAAATTCGTCTGAGAACAGGCCAACACGCACGCACCGCAGCCGATACACTGAGTTGCGTCAAACAAATGAGCCAACTGTTTCTTAGATTCACTCATGATGGTTATCCTCTCACCTTGTTGATGCGCACTGCGGAGTTGTTGGCGACATTGCCGACTACCAGCTGGGCATAACCTGTGTCGTACCAGTGCGAATTAATACCTTCTTTCACGAACTGATAGTTCGGATCCTTGATCAGTGTTTTTGTTCGGACACCGCCGGAAAAACCATAGGCGAAGACCGCGCCCGGAACGACTCGTTTGGTGACCGTGACCTGCGTATTGGCTTTATAGCCGGAGTCCATGCCCTCCACTTCAATCATGTCGCCGTTTCTGATGCCGAGGCGAGCCGCATCTTGCGGATTCATCCAGACAGTACGGTCACCCATGAAGCGAGTGGGCTGTGTAAACATATTGAGACCGGAGCAGGTCACACAGTTCTTGCCGGAAACCAAAATAAATTCATTGGAATCGGCTTTGGGCTGCGTATAAGCCGGAGACGGGATGTAGCCGGAAATCGGAGCGATCGCCTGAGCGTATCCGGGTTTAGAGAACGACTTAAAGCCGTAAATCTCAACTTTGCCAGTCGGAGTACCAAACGGCTTCAAATAAGGATATTCGCCGTATTTCTTGGTCTTAATCGTAGCCCAGCCGTTTTCGCTGATCGACTTACGAATCGCTTCTGCGCTTCCGGGCTTTTTCTTTTCGCAGTCATCCAGGAACTTCTTGTAGCCGCGGTCAACAAAAGCGCCGAAGTAAGCGTTGAATTCCTCTGCGGTTTTGCATCCCTTGTAGCCGACGCGCTCGGCTCTTTCGGGATATGCTCTGCGCAGAATCTCCAAAAGAATCCAGACATCATGACGCGCTTCACAGCCTTTAGGCGGAGTAAGCTGCGGGTCTGAGAGATAAATCGATCCGTCTCGGGCCCATTTAACGCCGGACATATCTCTGCGTTCCATGAAGTACGTGGCGGGCAGCACATAATCGGCGTAATCCACAAGTTCCTGAGGCAGCACGTCTTGAACAACTACCAAATCCAGCTTTTTAAGGTTTTCCGCGAGTTTTTTCGCATCCGCCTGGCGATGGAACATGGTCGTGCCGACAAAGAAGGCCGCTTTAATCGGATAGGGTTTTCCGGAAACCGCTGCGTCAAGCGCAACCGAATAAGTACCGGACGTTTCGGGATAGACAATCTTATCGATTCGCTTTTCTTTAGCCATAGCCCAGGTTTCGCCGTTCGGACCTTTGCCTGCGGCTACGCTCGGAAGCTTAAAGCCCGCACCGGCAGTTACGATCAGGCCGCCGGGCTGATCGATATTGCCGTTCATCGCGTTGGCAATGCAGATAAGCTGATAAAGCTCCACGTCGGTTCCGTTCTTAGAGGTATACCAGCCATCGTCGATACAGCCCTTATTGTTGGCATAGTCAAAAGCAATCCCCTTAAGCGATTCAGGACGAATGCCGGTGATTTCCTGGACCTTTTCAGGTGTGTATTCGCTCGCAAGCTTTTTAAGCACGCTAAAAGCGGTTCTGACAGGCTCTTTTTCTCCGTTTGCAAGAATCGCCTCTCCGCTGAATTCGAGCTCCGGTTTAAAGTTCTGGTCTTCAATAAAGCCGATCGCGGCTCCTTTTTCATCTCTCTTTACCGAACGAAGAGAAAATGTTCCGGCACTATTGGCGACAACAAAAACGGAAGCACTTCCGTCTTTGCGGAAATCAGCCTCTGTAAGCGGCGTACCGTTTGATTTAATGAGATAAGCACCGTTGGTGTGACGGATCATAAATTCTCTATCAAAGGTCTTGTTTTCAATCATTTGATTGATAAGACCTAAGACAAATGCGGCATCGGTGCCGGGACGAATGCCGACCCAATCCGCATTGCCGTAAGCAATGTCCGGCATTCTCGGATCGATCGCCACGACATGGCAGCCGCGGGCGCGCGCTTCGTTCAGCGTATGAAGCGCGCCCATGGAGCTACCCATCGATCTTCCGATCAGCAGAAGATAACGCAGGTGCGCATAATCAGGTTCTAGTTTTCCAGCTCCGCTGAAGCCTTTTCCAAATACCCAGTCTCGAGCCGCAATGCCGCCGAGATTACAGGTAGACTGATGACCGATATCGTTGGGTGAGCCTAATGGGAAGGTCAGCCATTTGCTAAAGCCGGAGAACGAGTGAGATGTCGTACTGATGCAGCTTTCTCCGTTCTCTTCAACAAGTTTCCTGAGTTTAGAGGCGATCGCATCCAGCGCTTCATCCCAAGTCACTTCCGCAAATTTGCCTTCGCCTCGTTCGCCGACGCGCTTCAGTGGCTTGCGAAGACGAAGCGGATGGTTCCATACCCACATCGCGGCGGCACCTCTTCCGCAGTAGCCTTGCTGCGGGTGCCCTGGATTCGGAAAAATTCGGACCGTACTTTCCGAAATCTCCTCTCCTTCCTTCTTCATAGCCAGAAGACCGCAAAAAGCGCCGCACATCGTGCAGGCGACCGGATGTTTACTCCAGCCTTCCTTTTCAAGTTTTTTAATTTCTTCGGCTGCCGCTGTCAGAGACAAGCAAGGCATTGCAGCCGCGGCGGCAGCCGCGGCAGTGTTTTTCAAGAGAACACGCCGAGAAACGGATAAGTCGACCAGTCCTTTAGACATATTCATTTATTCCTTGTATTGGGGTGCAAAAACAAGGACAGATTAATCTGTTCAATTTACGGATAAACCCGATAAATATCCTAAGGAAACTGTCTCATGGACATTTCTTGTATATCTTTTTTGAAAATTATTGAGGTTTGATGCGAAAATAAAGCGATAGCTTCGTCAAATTTTTAAAAAGTGTAACAACAGGAGCAAGAATTAGTGTTTTCACCAACTATTCAATGACCTCAATCTGATTTGTCTCATTTTTCTTCTGAAAAAAAACCGCACCTTTTTTGAAGATGCGGCTAATTGAGCTAAGTACCTTATTTATGCTCTACAGCGTATTCAGGGGCGCCGTTATCTCGATCCGGATCAGAAAGAACAATGTTTAGTTCTCTCTGCAGGAGCACAATAACCGTATAGCGGTTCACGATCTCGCGATAAAGCTGCAGGATGCTCAAATAAAGCTCACTGCGGTGCAGCGGCATTTGATGATCTTCAATCTGCTTCATCAGCTCGATCTGGAATTTGTTGACCTCTTCAAGGTTGGTATCAGAGAGTCTCAGCAGAATATCGTCTGAAATCTCGCCGGCTTCCACATACTTGGAAAGCGTATGCTCAAGTCCGTTCAGCTCGTTCGAAGCCTGGAGCAGATTGCTGCGCAGAACGCCCTTAAAGACCGAATGAGAATTCGCCAGATGATCCTCCATCTGAGAAAGCGTATTGCGCAGATCCTGAGCAACGTCCTTCATATTGGAGAAAGTCCGGTAATAATAATTTCGAGCGTCATAATCCTTGCTCGGACCTTCGCCGCGTACGCACATCAGATAGTACTGGCTTCGCATATAGGAAATCTTATCGAGAAGGCCCTGCGCTCTCAGACGGGTTTTCTTGAGTTCCTCATAGTCCTCGGCAAGGAAGTTGGTCATGGCCGTCGAAAAAATGGAAACAGTATCGTCCAAGTTCTTGGCAATCGCATGATTGAGCTTCAGTCTCAGCTCCTCACGAACCATTCCCGGATTAATGCCCTCTGTCTCAATAACTTTCTCTTTCTTCGGGAAGAAGTTGCTCTTGAAGAGACGAATGATCACGAGGATGCCGCCGAGCACCATAAACCAAGGCCCGAACCAAATGCAGAGCAGTACGGCAATACCGGCAAGAATAAACGCGGTAAAGCCGGTCAGAAACCATCCGCTGATCACAGCCATAACGCCGGAAATTCGATAAACCGCAGTCTCTCGGTCCCATGCGCCATCGGCAAGAGAAGAAGCCATGGCAACCATGAAGGTCACATAGGTGGTGGACAGAGGAAGCTTCATCGAAGTGGCAGCCGCAATCAGGATACTGGCCAAAACCAGATTGACCGACGCACGCACCTCGTCAAAGGGCAGCGCGATCTCGCCTTTTTTCAGACGCGGCTTTTCAAAACGAGAATTGATACCGCGCAGCACACTGTCCGGAAGCAGCTGATTCAGAATCTTCTTTGCGCTGAGCGCAGACCGCACCATCACGCGGCCGCCTGTTGTCGCACCAAACTGCTCCTTGTCGCTTCTTTCGCTTGCTGACAAATTAATCGCGGTCTGCACCACACGTTTAGCTTTCGGGCTGAACCACAGTGTGAGAACCATGATAAGACCCGAGAGAACCAGGTAAATGGTCGGTGTGCGCACGGACTCCTTTAGCGCGCCCATGTAAAGGGTCTGAGGTGTCAGTGCTTCGTTCGCGGCCTTAGCTGCCGCCGCAATGTCTACGGACTGCATCGCGGCAAGCGGAACGCCGACGAAGTTCACAAGGTCGTTGCCCGCGAACGCGAACGCCAGCGCGAAAGTGCCCGCAAGAATCACAACGCGCAGCGCATTAAAGTTAAAGAACCAAATCAGCAGCTGGAAGACCGCAGAGACACCGATGAAACATGACCAAAGAATGGTTGAAGTATTGCTGTCAAGGAAGCTGAGCAGCT
Source organism: Parasutterella muris (assembly GCF_943193095.1). NCBI lineage: Bacteria > Pseudomonadati > Pseudomonadota > Betaproteobacteria > Burkholderiales > Sutterellaceae > Parasutterella > Parasutterella muris. The sequence continues at coordinate 73,381 of NZ_CALPCV010000006.1, forward strand.
CAGGCGTCATAAAGGAAGCGCCCTTTGCGCCCTTCATGATGAGGAAGTAGAAAATCGCAGTAATGCAGAGGCCGGAATATATACCGCCTAAGAATCGATAAACTTTTTGATATTTAAAAGAGAAAATGACGCGAATCAGCCACTGAATCACAGCGCCGAAGGTAAATGCAATGGCAACTGAAACCAAAATCGCGGTAATAATCGTAAATGCCTTTTCATTATTGATATAGGCACCGAGACCGGCAAGGGAGCCGCTGCTGACCCACAGTTTGTAGGCTGCGGAAATCACCGCTGCGCCTAAAAGCTCAAATACAATCGATACGGTTGTGGAGGTCGGAAGACCGAGGGAATTAAACGTATCCAACAGAAGGACATCTGTCAGCATGACCGCAAAGAAGATCAGCATGACATCCCAAAAGGTAAACAGCTGGGGATTGAAAATACCGCTTCTGGCGATCTCCATCATACCGCTTGAGAACGTACACCCTAAAAGTACGCCGGCGGCAGCTACACCCAACACCACGTTGTAACGCGCTGTTCTAGAGCCAAGCGCTGAACTCAGAAAATTGACTGCATCGTTACTGACGCCAACGAACAAATTAACGCACGCCAACAGCATCAGAAAGACCATCGTACAGGTTAAAAAGGTATCCATACTAAAATTCAAATTTTTAAACGGGGCAATTCTATTAGCGCTTTATGACGAAATAATTACAAACCATCAAAAACACCCCTTCCATTTGTGTCTAAGAACTACTACCTCAAAAGTAATCCTAAACCCTGTACCGCCTAAGTGGCACTTTGTATCTCAATATTTGGCCCTCATTTAGGTTTTTTGTTAGTGCAACCTTTAGGTTTTACGAATATTTGCGCTAGCATTCTTTTTTGTTATTTTTGTTAATTTTCAGAGGTCATCGTGAATCTCAAACTTTTATCGGCACAGTCAGCTGTCGCACTTTCACTTATTTCCTTTGCCTCATTGAGCCACGCAGATTTTCTCTCCGATTTGTTCGGTTCCTCAAATAAAGAACCCGTTGCTCTTAATCAAACAACACAATCCATCATGACCTCCTCCCCGATTTGGGTGATCGACGGGAAAAATACTTCAGCATGGAGCGTTGTTGCAGGTAAAAAACCGAAGAAAGGAGCCACTCCTCTTCTTCTGAAACAGGACAAAGGCACGCTCGGTCTCATCCCTGCTCAGATGGATGTTGGCTATGTTGCGACGACCGCAGCAAAAGTTTCTCTGGCTCAGCCGATTTCCGTTTCTTTTGAAAAAAACGGCGATGCGCTTCTGAAATACGGCAATAGCAAGCAGCCGATCTCGCTTGCGTTCAAGCTGAGAGCTTATGATGTCAGCGGCCTTAAGATCGCTTCCTTCCTCAAAAACCGCCAGGGCGGAGACCTCGCTGAAGTCGAACGAGTTGGAAATGCCACATTCCCTCAGGGCTCCATCGCTTATAAAGCCGACACGACGTTCCTGAACGACGAAATGGTTATGCCGGTTAACGAAAACTTCACCAGCGCTAAAACCAGCAGCGAGCTGCTGACAAACTTCAACAAGATTCCGTTCTGCCTGAAACGCGTCTCCGGCCACGCTTACGGCATTATGTTCGACGGCAATGATCCGAAGGCTAAGAGCGGCACATTCTCTGTAACTCCGGTCAAACGCGACACCATGTTCTGCACGCCGACAGGAGAACCCTCTGTTGCAAAAGGCTCCTGGGTCCTCGTTAACAGCCCCAAGACACATGCGGTTGTCCTGACAATGCCTAAGGAAGTCACTCCGGCTGAATACGGCATTGATTCCAACGAAAGCGGTGTTTCCAAGCTCGCCTTCATTGCTCCTTCTAAAGGCGACAAGATTTTCCGTCCGGGCAAATTCTTCGCTAAGGGCACAACCCTTGAAAGCCGCCGCTATTTCTTTAATACAACAGCTGCCGAAGCAATCCTGAAAGCTGCTCAGTAATTATGTTTTGAGAGGATTTATTCCCTTCAAAAAAATCAGGCAGACCATTCAATATGACCTGCCCGACACAAAAACCTCATTTCACAGTGAATGAGGTTTTTGTTTTATTGGTTAGGAGAAAAACTCGCTGTCCTCTGCCGAAAACTGATCGACGTCAGTCCACCCGGCTTTGCCGTAGGCGTAACGGAAGATATCCGCACCCTTCTCACGAATCAGAGCGGCATCGCTCAGCGTGCGTCTCCAGACCTTGGCGCCCGCCAATCCGGTCAGAAGGCCATGCATGTGACGGCAGGCCGCACGAAGCGAATGATCGTCAGGTTTAATCAGACGAACATAGCGCTCCATCTCATCAATCACCTGCTCGCGCGTCACGGGTTCATGCTCGTCGCCGTAAATTCTCGCGTCAACATCCGCAAGCAGCCAAGGCGTATAGTAGGCCGCTCTGCCAAGCATCACGCCGTCAACATGTTTGAGCTGTTCATCTGCGACTCCGAGATCCGGAATCGCTCCGTTGATCACGATAATTACATCCGGGAAGTCTTTCTTAAGCTGATAAACAACTCCACGGCGAAGCGGCGGCACTTCTCGATTTTCTTTCGGGGAAAGCCCCTTAAGCCAAGCGTTTCTCGAGTGAACAATAAAAACTCGTACGCCGGCCTCATAGAGCGTTCCGACAAAATCTCTGACGAAGGCATACTCTTCAATCTGATCGATTCCAATACGGTGCTTCACTGTGACGGGAACGCTGCAGGCGTCCTGCATCGCTTTGACGCAGTCTGCGACAAGGTTCGGCTCAGACATCAGGCACGCTCCGAAAGAGCCCTTCTGCACGCGCTCAGAGGGACAGCCGCAGTTAAGATTCACTTCGTCATAGCCCCATTTCTCTGCCAGCGCGGCGCCGTGCGCCAAGTCCTTCGGGTCTGAGCCGCCTAACTGCAGTGCTACCGTATGCTCCTCAGGAGAAAAATCCAAGTGATGCGGGACATCTCCGTGCACCAGAGCACCGGTCGTTACCATTTCTGTATAAAGGCGCGCCCGCTTGGTCAGAAGGCGATGAAAATAGCGGCAATGGCGATCTGTCAAATCAAGCATCGGAGCGACACAGAAACGCCAGTCCTGCGGATTCAGAATTGTTGTATCAGGCACTATTTAAATTTCCCATCAACGTAATACCATCGCCCGTTTTCCTTAACAAAACGGCTGTCCTCGCGAAGCGTAAAGGCGCGGCCCTCAAGATCAGCACCTTTGGCTGCGAACTTCACGCGGGCGTTTGTTTCTGAGAGCGGCAGATACACAGATACTTTCAGAGATTTCCAGACCGTCTCGTCAAGTTCAAGGTTCTTAGGGCGAGTGGTTTCATGCCAGGTTTGCAGTAAATAATCGACATCCTTGAGCACAAATGCGGTGTACCTGGAACGCATAAGCGCTCGAGCATCAGATGCGGGAGCGCCTTTTAAAAGCGGCCCGCAGCAAACACCGAAGCATTTGCCGCTGCCGCAGGGACAAGGATCGTCGGAATTAAATTCCGGGGCCAACGCGTTCGTCTCCGCGTGCCGCACGGCGTCTTTCGAACTCTTTGAGCCAGCGTTTGCGAATGCGAATGCTCTTCGGAGTGATTTCCGCAAGTTCGTCGTCGTTAATGAATTCAACCGCGCTTTCAAGCGTGAGCTGAATCGGCGGAACCAGACGAATCGCTTCGTCAGTGCCGGAAGCACGAATATTGGTCAGCTGTTTGCCCTTAATCGGGGTCACAACGATGTCGTTGTCACGAGAGTGGATACCGATAACCATACCTTCGTAAATCGGTTCTCCCGGGCCGATAAAGAGGCGGCCGCGTTCCTGAATCTTCCACAAGGCGTAAGCAACCGCATTGCCGTCGTCCTGACTGATAATAGCGCCGTTGCGTCTTTCGCCGAGATCTCCAGATTTTACAGGAGCATATTCGTCAAAAACGTGACTCATCACGCCGGTACCGCGCGTCATGGTCAGAAAATCGTTCTGGAAGCCGATTAGGCCTCTGGCAGGAATCTTGTACTCTAGACGCACACGGCCTTTTCCGTCCGGCTGCATATCCTGCAGGTCGCCCTTGCGGCGGCCGAGTTCTTCCATCACGGGGCCCTGATGCGTTTCTTCAACGTCCACGGTCAGAGATTCAAACGGTTCCATCTTCACGCCGTCAACTTCTTTGTAAAGCACGCGCGGTCTGGAAACCGCAAGTTCATAACCTTCGCGGCGCATATTCTCAATCAGAATCGTAAGGTGAAGTTCACCGCGGCCCGCAACCTCAAACACGCCTTCGTTAGCGGTCGGTTTCATGCGCAGAGCCACATTGGACTTCAGTTCGCGCTCAAGACGCTCTCTGATCTGACGGCTGGTCACGAACTTGCCTTCTTTGCCGGCAAGCGGACTAGTGTTGACATGGAAGTTCATAGTGAGCGTCGGTTCGTCAACATGCAGAAGCGGAAGCGCATCCGGGTGGTTGACGTCGCACAGCGTGGTGCCGATGCCGATCTCATCAATACCGTTGATCAGAACGATATCGCCTGCTTCAGCTTCATCAACCAGTTTTCTTTCCAGGCCCTGGAACTTGAGAACCTGATTGACTTTAGCGCGCTTAGGCGTAGAGTCCGGACCGTTCATGATCAGAACTTCCTGAAGCGGTTTGATGCGGCCTCTCTTGATACGGCCGATGCCGATCTTGCCGACATAGCTCGAATAGTCAAGGGAAGAGATCTGCATCTGAAGCGGACCGTTCGGATCGTCGTCACGAACCGGAACCTTTTCGATAATAGTGTCAAAGACGGCTTTCATATTGCCGATCTTCTTGAGCTCTTCCACGTCTTCGGTGTAGCCCGCAAAACCGTTCAAAGCAGATGCGTAAATGACCGGGAAATCCAGCTGTTCCTCGGTTGCGCCGAGTTTGTCAAAGAGGTCAAACGTCTGATTAATGACCCAATCCGGACGAGCGCCGGGACGGTCAATCTTGTTGATCACAACAATCGGCTTGAGACCCTGGGCCAAAGCCTTCTTCGTGACAAAGCGCGTCTGAGGCATCGGGCCTTCGACCGCGTCCACCAGAAGCAGCACACCGTCAACCATAGAAAGCACACGTTCGACTTCTCCGCCGAAGTCCGCGTGTCCCGGTGTGTCAATAATGTTGATGTGGGTGCCCTGATATTCAACCGCACAGTTCTTGGCCAAAATGGTAATGCCGCGTTCGCGTTCAATGTCATTACTATCCATCACACGTTCGGCCACCGCCTGGTTCTCACGGAAGGTGCCGGACTGCTGAAGCAGTTTGTCCACCAAAGTCGTTTTGCCGTGGTCAACGTGGGCAATAATCGCAATATTTCTAATCGCTCGAGTCATATAAAAATTTAAGTTCAGTTATTCTGCTGCAAATGCGCACAAACGTTCGGGAATCAGCTCCTGATTGGATTCAAGTCGGCCGACGCCCATTAAAAATCTTTCTCCGTCCGGACGAATTCCGTAAACTCGGACCTTTTCCTCGGGTCCGGACTCGTCGACGAAAACTTTTCCCCCATGACTAAATCTCTCGGTCTGCGCCTCGTCCAAATCGATGCGCACCAAAGTGCTGAGCAGCCGATCCGGCAGCAGAAGCACTTTTAGTCTTTCTTCTTCGCTCATCGCTTCAAAATCCGCGAGCGTGACACTCTCCGAAATTCTCAGATCACCAACGGCGGTTCTTCTTAATGATTTCAAATGGGCTCCGCAGCCAAGCGCCTCTCCGATGTCCTCTCCAAGCACACGAATATAAGTGCCCTTAGAGCAGCGCACCACAAGAGTCGCTTCGGGCGGATTAAAGTCCAAAACGTCAAGTGTGGATATTACTACTTTACGAGGCTTTCTCTCGATCTCCTCGCCTTTTCTTGCTAATTTATAAAGTGGAACTCCGTCCTTTTTCAGGGCGGAGTACATTGGCGGAACCTGCTCGATTTCGCCTCTGAAGTTTTCAAGGACCTCGGAAAAGGTCTGATAGTCAAAGGTCGGCTCTCTCTCGCTCACCACTTCACCTTCAGCGTCTCCGGTTGTCGTCTTCACACCGAATCGAATCGTCGTTTCGTATTCTTTTTCCGCATGAAGAAGGTCAGCGGAGAACTTAGTCGCGTCTCCGAAGCAAAGCGGCAGAAGACCGCTTGCGAGCGGATCCAGCGTTCCGGTGTGCCCGGCTTTCTGAGCGTTCAAAGCTCGTCTAACCTTCTGCAGAGCTGCGTTGCTTGAGAGCCCGACGGGTTTATCGAGCAGCACAACTCCGTCAATTTTCAGACCTTTTCTTCGGCGCCCCACTTATTCACCTTTAATTTTTTCACTGTCTTCAGCACGGGCTTCTTTAATGAGTTTATCCATCTCAAAGCCGCGTTCAACACTCTTGTCGTACACAAAATGAAGCTGAGGAACAGTGTGAATCTTCAGAAGTTTAAAAATTCTGGAATGCAGCATCGGAGCGGCGCTGTTGAGCGCTTCTGTCGCTTCTTCCGGAGTCGAACCGATCGATGTGAAATAAATCGTCGCATGTGCGTAATCCGGAGTGATTTCGCAGCCGGTCAGCGTGACAAGCCCCGCTTTCGGGTTACTGACTTCCTTTTGAATCAGTTCGGCTACATCTCTCTGAATCTGATCCGCAATGCGATTTGCGCGACCCGGTTTAGCTGATTTAATCATTTCTTAGTCTCCTTCTAAAACTTCCGAAACACAAAGGAGCCCGAAGGCTCCCTGTGCCTCAGATTAATTCAATCAGAGTGTACGGGCCACCTCTTCGACCTCAAAGATCTCAAGACGGTCGTCCACCTGAATGTCGTCATTGCCTTTAAGAGAGATACCGCACTCGGCGCCCGCCTTGACTTCCTTAACGTCGTCTTTAAAGCGGCGCAGAGAATTGATTTCTCCCATCCATTTAATGACATTGTTGCGCAAAAGACGTGCGTGCGAGCTGCGTTTGACGACCCCTTCGAGCACCATGCAGCCTGCCACGGAGCCCACTTTGGGCACGTGAATGACCTGACGAATTTCCACCAGACCGACATGGTTTTCACGACGTTCCGGCGTCAGCAATCCGCCCATCGCCGCTTTCACGTCGTCTACAGCATCGTAAATAATGTTGTAGTAACGAATATCGATACCGTTGTCCTCGGCAAGTTTTCTTGCCAAAGAGTCGGCACGAACGTTAAAGCCGATCACAACCGCATTGCTGGCAATCGCAAGGTTGATATCAGACTCGCTGATACCGCCAACCGCCGCATGAACCACGCTAACCTTGACTTCGTTGGTAGAAAGTTTGGTCAGCGCGTGTACCAGAGCTTCCTGAGAACCCTGTACGTCGGCCTTGATGACCAGAGGCAGGCTCTTGATTTCTCCGTCTCCCGGACCTCCAAAGATCTTATCCAGACCGCCGGCCGTGTGTTTGAGCTTGATTTCACGGTATTTGCCCTGACGATAGTTCGCCAGTTCGCGGGCTCTCTTTTCTTCCTGCAGAACAAGGATTTCGTCGCCTGCCTGCGGAACGCCTGAAAGACCTTGAATCTCCACCGGAATCGAAGGACCTGCGTGCTGAACCTGTTTGCCGTTTTCATCGAGCATCGCTCTGACGCGGCCGAATGTTGCGCCGGCGAGCACAATGTCGCCTCTCTTGAGTGTTCCGGACTGAACCAGAACGGAAGCAACGGCGCCTTTGCCTCGGTCAAGTCTCGATTCAATCACAACACCCTTGGCCGGGCCCTCTTTGACGGCTTTCAGTTCGAGAATTTCAGCCTGCAAAAGTACGTTTTCCAAGAGTTCGTCCACGCCCTGTCCGCTCTTAGCGGAAACGCAGATGAAAGGCACATCGCCGCCGTATTCTTCAGGAATAACGTCGGCAGCAACCAGTTCCTGCTTCACGCGTTCCGGGTTAGCTTCCGGCTTATCGATCTTGTTGATCGCGACCACGATCGGCACATTGCCCGCTTTGGCGTGCGCAATAGCCTCTTTCGTCTGCGGCATCACGCCGTCATCGGCCGCAACCACCAGAATCACAATATCGGTCGCCTGAGCGCCGCGGGCTCGCATCGCGGTAAACGCTTCGTGTCCGGGGGTATCCAGGAATGTAATAATGCCGCGCGGGGTCTTCACATGATAAGCACCGATATGCTGTGTGATACCACCCGCTTCACCGGCCGCAACCTTAGTTCTGCGGATGTAGTCAAGCAGTGAAGTCTTACCGTGGTCAACGTGACCCATGATGGTAACAACCGGAGGTCTCGGCTCTTTCGGATACTTGTTCTGCAGTTCTGCTTCTTCCTCTGCAAGGAACGCTTCCGGATCTTCCGGCTTAGCGGCCGTCGCACGGTGGCCCATTTCCGTCACAACGATCATCGCCGTATCCTGATCAAGAACCTGGTTGATCGTCACCATGTCGCCAAGCTTCATCATGGTCTTGATGACTTCGATCGCCTTAACGCTCATCTTCATGGCCAAATCGGAAACCGTGATGGATTCCGGAACAACTACGTCGCGAACGATCGGTTCCTGCGGCGCATTCTGCTGCTGTCTGTTCTGATGCTGATTCTTAGCGTGACGCTTAGATCTGCGGTCATTCTTCCAGCCGCTGCTTTCCTCACCTGAGGAATCTCCGCCGCGGGTTTTAAGCGTACGGCGCTTCTGGTTTTCGTCACCCCAGGAGTCTCCGTTCTTCTTCGAAACCTTGTTTTCTTTCTTAACACTGTTCTTATGCGCTTTCTTCGGTTCGGCTTTCTTTTCTTCGGTCGGGGTTTTGGGCGCATTCAAAACTTTTTTCGGTGCCGACATCATTTCACGAATAGCGCGGGCTTCAGCTTCAGCAGCCTTACGAGCGGAATCACGCTCGCGGGCGACTTCCTGTTCTTTAGCCTGAGCTTCGCGTTTGGCTTTAGCCTGTTCGGCTGCTTTTGCCTCTTCCGCGGCTTTGCGGCGGGCAGCAGCCTGTTCGGCGTCAGCTGCGCGTTTCGCGGCTTCAGCTTTTTCTCTTTCGAGCTTTTCCTTAGCCGCTTTTTCAGCTTCCTCACGCGCTTTGCGCTGAGCTTCCTCACGAGCGCGTGCAGCCGCTTCTTCCATTTCTTTGCGCGCTCTTTCCTTTTGTTCGGAAATCGCTTTTGCGGCTTCTTCACGAGCCTTGCTGACCACTTCCGGGTTCTTCACAAGGACATGACGCCTTCTCACTTCAACCTGAACAGCGTGGCCGCCGTTTCCGGACTGAGTGATCACGGTTTTTTTGCGTTTGGTCAGCGTAATCTTGCGCTGTCCGGCCTTTTCGCTGCCGCGAGCAACCTGAAGGGCGGTAATCAGTTTCTCTTTTTCAGAGTCACTGATCTCATCATCCGATTTGGACTGTGGCAGTCCCGCTTCTTTAAGCTGCTCAAGCAGGACGCTGACGGGCATCTGAAGGGTTTGGGCTAATGTCTCTACTGTATTTTTTGCCATATATTATTGTTCTCCCGTCGTTACTGGTTCCAATGTTCGCGGGCCTTAGTAATAAGTTCCGCAGCCTTCTCTTCGCTGATACCGGTCATTTCAACCAGCTCGTCAGTAGCCAAGTCGGCAAGCTGTTCAAGATTCGTGATGCCGGCCGGATGCAGCTTCTCTGCGATTTCTGTCGTCATACCGCTGAGGTCGATCAAAGCGGGATCAGCCCACTTCAGCAGCTCTTCCCTCTTGAGCGCTTTTGTGATCAAAGCGTTGCGTGCGACAGAACGAAGTTCCTTGACGAGGTCTTCATCAAACTGTTCGATGCTGAGGAGCTCTTCCTCCGGCAGATAAGCCACTTCTTCAACGGTTTCAATACCGTTTTCAATCAGAAGCTGCGCGATTTCCTCGTCCACGTTCAGCGCGTCCATAAGTTCTTTGCGGCGCGGTGCGATTTCTTCTTCACGCTTTTTCTCTGCCTGATCGTGATCCATCACGTCAATCTCATAGCCGGTCAGCGCCGAAGCAAGCTTCACGTTGATGTAATCGGTGCCCTTGGCGATTCTTGTGTTTTCTTCATCCGGAGTCACAACTTCCATTCTGCCCTCATCTTCATGAACGATGATGGAAGAAATCGTTGCCGGAGAAAGTGAGCTGATCACGAACTCAGCGGGCTGATCCGACCAGCGGATAATGTCGACTCGTTCGTTGAAGAGCTCGGAAGAAACGCTCTGAATGCGGGCGCCGCGAACACCGACGCAGCTGCCGATCGGATCGATTCTCTTATCCTTAACCTGAACGGCGACTTTAGCGCGGCGTCCGGGGATACGCGCTACGCCCTTCATCTCAAGCAGGCCTTCGTTGAATTCCGGCACAACCTGACGAAGCAGTTCGGCAAGGAACTCGTTGCAGGTACGACTGAGGATGATCTGCTGCTGACGAGAGGTCGGATCAATCTTAAGAATGTAGGCACGAATGCGGTCGTTGATACGATAGATCTCGTTGGGGATCATTTCGCTTCTCGGCAGACGAGCGTCGATACGGCCGATTTCAACGATCATATCGGACTTATCAAAGCGCTTGACCTGACCGGTCACGATCTTAACGTCCTTGTAATTGGCAAGGAATTCGTTAAGCAGCTGAGTACGCTCCGCTTCTCTCAGCTTCTGGAGAATGACCTGTTTGGCATCAGTCGCGAAACGGCGGCCGGTAACATTGACTTCTTTAAGAGGCTCTTTAACGTAGTCGCCGATTTCTGTCGGGCCCTGATCGCTGTAGTCTTCTTCGGCTTCCCAGTGAAGAATTTCACGATCGGGTTCCTGCAGACCGTCCTCATCGGGCACGATCTTCCACTGACGCCAGACCTGCTGATCGCCGGTCTCGGGGTCGACTTTCACTACGATGTCAGCGTCTGTTCCGGGGAATTCGGATTTTTTTACCGCGCTCGCGAGCGCGCTTTCAAGTGCGCCGAGTACGACGCTTTTGTCCACGTTTTTTTCATGGGCGAGGACTTCAACCATTTCTAATAAAGCTCGGCTCATTTATTTCGATCCTTTGAAATCCAACTCAGGAATCAAGTTGGCTTTTTCGATATCTTTGAAGGGGAAACTCACAATAACTTCCGGTTCGGCCGGTTTATTCTTCGCGGCCTTCGCGGATCTGTTCTTTTCACTCGGTGTACGTGCAAGGCGTCCTTCGCACAGTTTCAGCGTGAGGACCGGATTGGTCTCCTCGCCTTCAACGCTGAGCAGCGTTCCGTCCATGCGGCGGCGTCCGTTTTCCGGAAGTCCCGGCGCCATGAGCGGCGTAAACAGTTCAACATGAACCATCTGACCGACGAACCGAACAAAGTCACGTGCGCGCTTCAGGGGACGATCCACGCCCGGAGAAGACACTTCAAGACGGTCATAATCCACATTTTCAACCGTCATCATCGTATTAAGCTGATTGCTGACTCGTTCGCAGTCGTCAAGGGAAATACCGCCTTCCTTGTCGATCGTGACACGGATCAGGCCGCGCGCTAATCTCTCCACGTCGACAAGCTCGTATCCAAGCCCTTCAACCGTGGTATCGATCATCTCAAATAACTGTGCTGAAACTGCCATTTACCGATACACCTAATTTTCAAAAATCAAAAAAAAATGGGCCGCAAAGCCCATCTTTATAAATACTATGATAGGGACGTGTTCGCACACAAAGCGGACACGCTGTCAGGGCCGATTCGCTGTTTCAGCAGATCGCCCTAACATAATTTGCCGTAATTCTACACCCTTATTTGCCCTAATATTCGGAATTATCGTAACTTTTCTTTTGAGTTAAATCGGCCGCGGCTCGGTCTGCGTCTTGCGGGAACCCCTTCGATACGTCCCTCGGAAAGGTAGTGTGCCGTGCTTTTCAGAGGATCGACTGCACGCGTCTTCGCTTTTGCGCCGGTTTCAGAGCTCTTGGCTGAGTTTCTCGAATTGGGCGAATCTAAGCCGCCTTTATATCCGATCGCGGCAAACCAGGCCTGAGTCTCTTCCGGTGTCAGCTGTTCAAACTTTCCTCTCGGAAGTTTCTGCTGCAGCTCCAGTTCTCCGTATTTCACACGAATCAGGCGCGAGACCGGCAGACCCACCGCGTCAAACATGCGGCGAACCTCACGGTTTCTTCCCTCGCTGAGCGTCACGTTGTACCAGCGGTTAAATCCTTTGCCGCCGCCCTCCTCAATCGTTGCGAATTTCGCAGTTCCGTCTTCGAGCTTAACGCCTTTGAGGAGCGCTTCTTTCGCTTCAGGCGACATCGTCCCTTGAACACGAACCGCGTATTCGCGGACAATACGGTTGCGCGGATGCATCAGATAGTTCGCGAGCGCGCCGTCCGTAGTAAAAATAAGAAGGCCTTCGGTATTAAAGTCGAGTCGTCCCACATTAATCCAGCGGGCTCCGCCCATGCGCGGCAGATGATCAAAAACCGTCGGTCTGCCTTCCGGATCGTCACGCGAAACGATTTCGCCTGCGGGCTTGTGATAAATAAGTACACGCGGAACATTATTCTCGCGAACGCTCGCTCTGCGCACTGCTCGACCGTCCACGCGAATGATATCGGTCGGGAAGACGCGCTGGCCGATATGAGCGGGCTCCCCGTTCACCGAGATTCTGCCCTCGGCAATGCGCTGTTCCATATCCCGGCGGGAACCGACACCCGCGTCAGCGAGTACTTTTTGAATTTTTTCGCCCTTCACATCCGCGGGCACTGAAGAGGCGGTCCTCGGCTTATTTTCTCCGCGAGGCATTCCGCGCGCGTCCAAAGGACGAACTGTCCGAGGCGCAGCCGATCTGAACGGCGTATTTCTGCCGCCTCGGCTTCTTCTGTTTTCTGTCATACGATTAATCCTTTCCAATTGCGGACCAACACTGGCGGTCCGTGTGTCCCGTATTCGGAACATTCAATATGCTGTTTTATCTCTTTTCTGATTCCCGCGAACTGTAACGCATTGAGCGAAACCCGGACGAGGAACCGCCCCGATCAGAGTTTCTCAAGAAGCGACTTCATCTTGGCCGCTTTCTCGTCCAGTTCCTTCTGTTCTTCCGCACGCTTCTGCGCAAATTCCGTCTCGTCAATATCGTAGAGCGCGGGGCCCTTTGCGGATTTTCTGACCATCTCCAGCACACGCTCATGCTCGCTTAAATCTTCTTCTGAAGCGCGGATCACCGGAAGCTCCCCGACGGAGACACTCTCGTGGCGCGCAACGGACGCGACAGACGCCGCGTCCATATCGAACGAGGTCTGCTGCTGTTTGAGAACCAAGTAAACCTGAGCGAGAAGTTCCGCGTCGAGCAGAGCACCGTGCCCCTCTCTCTCGCGCTGAGAGGTATCGATATTGAGGCGTTTGCAGAGCGCGTCCAGGTTATTGTGCATCTGCGGATAGACGCTTCTTGCGATTTCCAAAGAATCCACAATTTCGCACCCGAGATCGCGAAGCTTGGGTTTGCCGATCTTTTCCAGTTCAGCGTCCAGGAAGCCCTCATCGAATGCCGCGTTATGAATAATCAGACGAGCGCCTTTGACGAAATCGATAAATTCGTCGGCCTTGTCTTCAAACTTAGGCTTGTCGACCAGCATCTCGTTCGTGATCTTATGCACCTCGATCACGTCGGCTTCCATCTTTCTTTCAGGGTTTAAATAAGTATGAAAGTTCCGATTCGTGATGCCGTGATCACTCAGCTCCACGCAGCCGATTTCGATAATGCGGTCGCCTTCTTTAACCGCGAAGCCGGTGGTTTCGGTATCCAGACAAATCTCTCTCACAGCTTTTCCCGTATGTTTTTAATATCGCACGAGTTTAGCGCATCGACCGCTCTTCATCCGCTCAAGCATTCTCTTCAGTTGCAAATTCCGACAATAATGCCAGCTCTAAAAAAAACTTTCCCGCGCCGATGCTCTGGCATTCGGACGCAGGATGAATCATTGAAACTTCTGTTAGTTCAGCGAGGCCGTTTCCAGCATCTTACCGTTAGTCAGCCAGTCGTGCAGCTTCTGTATATCGTGGTTGCGGGCTGCTTTGTTGGGCGCGTCAAGGAAAATCATCGCCACGGGACGTCCGGAAATATTGGTCTGCATAACCATGCAGTAGCCTGCGGCTGTCGTCAGACCGGTTTTCTGAAGTTCGATATCCCAGTTGTCATTAGCGACAAAACTATTGGTTGTGCGGCTCACAACATAACGCTTTCCGACGCTGAAGGAAGCTTCAGGTGTTGTCGAAAGATCACGAATCACATCGTGCTCGGCAGCCGCCGCGATCAAGTGCGACAGATCAAGCGCGGAACACTTGTTACCGTTATTGAGACCGATTGAGTCGTAAAAAACCGAGTCATCCATCGCAAGCAGAACCGCCTTTGCGTTCATTTCGGAAATGAACTTGGCTTTTCCGCCCGGGAATGTTCTTGCAAGGAAATGCGCTGCGCGGTTGTCTGAACTCATTAAAGCCAGATGAAGCGCCTGTTTGCGGGAGAGGACCATGCCTTTTCTCAGCTTGCTGCGTGCGCTTGACTTAACAAAATCCTCGGTCGTCACAGCAAACTTCTGATCCAGATCAACACCGGACTCCACGATCACAAGCGCGGTCATCAGCTTGGTAATGGAAGCGATCGGAAGCGAGGTATCGGCGTTCTTCTCATAGAGAATCTGATCATTTTCCATATCATAGGCAAGCACTGCCGTGGTCGAGAGCGCGAGCGGATCGGAGGAGCCGCGCAGTCCCATCAGCTGAGCGTACGAGGGGCCTCTCACGTGACGGCGTGCGTAGGTCTTTCTCTTCTTTGCGTAATGTTTGGAGGAAGCAAACTTGCGGGAGGCTGAAGAGGAAACTTTCTTAGTCGTTTTGCGGGCGGCTGCGACGTTCTTCTTTCCTTTGGAGGCTTTCTTTGCGCTTGCGGCCTTCTTTGCCGGGGCTTTTGCGGTTTTTGTCGTGTTCACTTTCTTAACCGATGCCGGACGCTTGTTCTGAGCTGCCTGAACTTCCGGCGCCGCTGAAGCCGTTAAAAGAAAAAATGCACAAAAAAACGACGCAAGTAGCCGCATTTACTTCCCCTTATGATTTGATTTGCCGCACGCAGTTAAATTTTGACTTTATTTATGCTTAGATGCAAATAAAGAAGCACGTAAAATCCGCCAGTTGGCAGAAAAATACGGGAAATTACCTATCAAAAATCCGCAGGCAGCATTAAAAACTTACCATTTTCTTACGATGCTTTCCCACATTTTTTTCAGTCTTTTCACACTAATGGGTACAGGAGTTCGCAATTCCTGCGCAAAGAGCGAAACACGAAGCTCCTGGAGCATGTTGGCGAATTCGGCAAGCTGCGGATCATAGACGCCCTTACGCGAAGCAAGCTCACGCTTATAGGGGACCGTCAGTTCATGGATGCTTTCCATGCGTTCGGCGTCCCTGTTCGGATCGTTTCTCAGCCGCTCAATGCGTACCTGAATCGCTTTCATATACCGCGAATAGTGTTTGAGGCGATCCATCGGTACCTTCCTGATAAAGTGCGGTTCAAACAGATCGAAAAGCTGCTGCGTGATATCTTCGTGCACTTTTTCGTAGGCTTTGATGCCGTTAAGCTTTTGCTGAGCGAGCGCGGCTTCGGCAACAATCGCGGAAAGAAGCCTCCCGAGTTCGAGTGCGAGCAGATTCAGTTTTTCTTTGACTCTGCCGAGCATTTCCCCGAATTGTTCTTTATTCATCGGGAGCTCCTCCGTAAACGCGGCGCTTTCAATCGCAGCGTCAATCACGTCGGCTTTGATTTCCTCAAATGACGGAAATGCTTTTCTAAGGCTCACGATTGACGCGCCCTGTATCTGCGTTGTCTGAAGCGACTTCAGATTTTTATCGAGGTATTTAATCTGCTCCTTCAGAGCGATTCGAATCAGGCGCACCAAACCTTTCTTATGAAGCTCCTGAGCCTGCTGGGGATCGTCAAAGACCTCAAGAGAGCAGTATTCTCCTTTATCCACGAGCGCGGGATGTCCGATTAAAGAAAGGCCCTTGCGTTTAATTTCCATGACTTCGGGCAGTTCTCCGAAATTCCATTCCGTAATTTGCTCCTGCAGCTCTTCTGCAACTTTGCTGTCTTTTGAAGCGATATTCTGAAAGGTCTCTCGCGCCTGAGCGCTGAGCGCGCTTCTCAGCTGAGGGATGCTTCGCGACATATCGAGCTGTCTGCCGTGTTCATCCACCACTTTGTAATTCATGCTGAGATGCGGCGGCAGCATTTCCAATTTGAAATCCGCCTTACGGATATCGATTCGGAACTGTTCTTTGGCTTCGGCGATAATCGTCTCAAACAGGTCTCCTTTAGGGACCTCGTGACGCTGAGCAAAGGCTTTCGCCCAATCGGGCAGCGGCACAAAATGACGTCTCAGCCTCTGCGGAAGACTCTTGAGAAGCATCTGAACTTTTTCTTTGACCATACCGGGCACGAGCCACTCGAGTCGTTCCGCGTCAAGCTGATTCAGCGCAAAAAGCGGCACCGTAAGTGTGACGCCGTCGCGAACGCTGCCCGGATCAAAGTTATAGTTGAGCGCCATCGGGACGCCGGCGATTTCCAGTTTCTTCGGGAAATATTCGATCGTAATGCCGGAAGCGTCATAGCGCATCAGATCGGTTTTTGTCAGGTAAAGCAGTTTCTGGCTGTCCTGCTCTACCTGAGCGCGCCACTTATCAAAAGTGCTCTGACTGATAACTTCTTTCGGAATCCGTTTGTCATAAAAGTCATAAATCAGACTGTCGTCCACCAGCACGTCCGGACGCCGTGACTTGTGTTCCATCTCACGAATATCACGGATCATCGCCATATTGTGCTGCCAGAACGGCGCCCTGCTCTCGTAGTCCTCCTGTACGAGCGCTTCTCTGATGAAGAGTTCTCTTGCGAGCGCAGGATCTTTCTTAGAGAAATCCACTCTTCTCTGTCCGTACACCGGAAGACCGTAGAGCGTCGCTTTTTCAAACGCGACCACATGACCGGCTTTCTTTTCCCAATGCGGATCACTCCAGGATTTTTTCAGAAGGTGCGCTCCGACCTTCTCGAGCCATTCCGGCTCGATATTGGCGATCGTCCTCGCATATAAGCGTGACGTTTCCATTAATTCGGACGCCATGATCCATTTGCCGCTCTTTTTCGCAATGGAGGAGCCGGGCCAAGGCCAGAACTTAATGCCTCGGGCACCTGTATAAGGCGGAGTGCGGAAATCCGCATCTAAATTCTTAAAGCCGACGTTGCCCAAGAGTCCCGTAAGCAGCGCCTTGTGCAGCTGCTCGTACGTTGCGGGCGCCGTATTGACGCGCCAGCCGAGTTCCGCGACCAAATCCTTCAGCTGTCGATATACGTCGCGCCACTCACGAAGGCGTTTGACCGAAAGAAAATTCTGACGGAACTTCTGATCGAGCAGTCGATTGCTTTCTTTATTCGCAATTTCGTTCTGCGTCCAGTTCCAGAGTTTGAGCCAGGAGTTGAAGTCACTCTTATCATCACCAAATTTTTTATGCGCTTCAGCGGCTTTTTCCTGAGCGTCCAAGGGTCGCTCGCGCGGATCCTGAATCGAGATCGCCGAAGCAATAACAAGCACTTCGGCAAGCGCCTGATTTTCTTCAGCGGCCTGCAGCATGCGCGCAATTCTTGCGTCCAGCGGCAGGCGAGCGAGTTTCCAGCCGATTTGTGTCAGCTCTCCGCCTCGCTCCGTCACGGCATTCAGCTCCCTCAGAAGGTCGTAACCGTCGGAAATCGCTCTCGGAAGCGGCGCTTCGACAAAAGGAAACTCTCTGACGTCCGTCAGGTGAAGTGATTTCATGCGAAGAATAACGGTTGCCAAAGAGCTTCGCAGAATTTCCGGATCAGTAAATTCCGGTCTGCGATTGAAATCGTCCTCGTCATAAAGACGAATACAGATACCGTTGGCGACACGGCCGCATCGACCGGCTCTCTGCTGAGCGGCCGCCTGACTGATCGCCTCGACCTGCAGCTGTTCCACCTTATTGCGGTAGGAATAGCGTTTGACACGAGCCAGACCGCTGTCCACCACATAACGAATCCCGGGAACCGTCAGCGAGGTTTCAGCGATATTGGTGGAAAGAACAATCCTTCTTCGGCCGCCGCTCCGGAAAATTCGGTCCTGCTCTTCGATACTCAGGCGAGAAAACAGCGGAAGAATTTCCACGCCCTTCTGCGCGAATTCGGAAAGTGCTTCAGAAGCTTCACGGATTTCGCGTTCGCCGGGAAGAAAGACCAGAATATCTCCGCTGCCCGCGCTCATCAGTTCCGAGCAGGCATCGGCGATCGCGCTCATCATTGTCTTATCGTCGCTCTCGTCCGTATCTTCGATCGGACGGTAGCGGATTTGGACCGGATAGAGACGCCCCGAAACATTAATAATCGGAACAGGTTTTCCGTTGACCGGCTCAAAGTGTTTGGCAAAACGTTCCGAGTCGATCGTCGCCGACGTGATAATAACTTTCAGATCGGGGCGCTTAGGCAGAATTTCCCGCAGGTAGCCGAGCAGGAAATCGATATTGAGACTTCTTTCATGCGCCTCGTCAATGATAATCGTGTCATATGCCTTTAAGAGCCGGTCGTGCTGAGTTTCAGCAAGGAGAATGCCGTCTGTCATCAGTTTGACGGACGCGCCGGGCTGGATTTCATCTTTGAACCGAATCTTGTAGCCCACGACAGAGCCGAGCTCGGCGCCCATTTCCTCAGAAATTCTTTTTGCAATCGACGTTGCCGCGATACGGCGAGGCTGAGTGTGTCCGATCAGGCCTTTTGTGCCGCGTCCGACCATCATTGCGATTTTAGGAAGCTGAGTTGTTTTACCGGAACCGGTTTCGCCCGAGACGATCACAACCTGATTATTTTTTATCGCTTCGGCGATTTCATCTGCTCTTTCGCTAACCGGCAGCTGCTCTTCGAGCTGAAGTTTTGGCGGAACGTTTCTGACTTCGCTCTTTTTGCCTGAAGACGGTGCTGTCTCAGTCTTCTTCGGCTGTGTTTTATTTTTTACTTCTTTCTTCTTTTCGGCCTCCGCGCTCGATCCGATCTGATGGCGAAGCGCCTTCAGCTGAGAAAAGTCCTTCAAAGAAGTTCCGGGCTGTTTTTTTACCGGAACCTTGTTCTTCTGGGGCGTTTGTTTTTTCTCCGGCTGCTCAGTCTTCTTCTCTGTTCGAGGAACCGTCTTTGGCACATTAGGCTTTTTGTGCTGCGTCGGTTTTACATTCTTTTCAGCAGCCTTCGGTTGTTCTGTTTTCTTTGCGGCCGCCGCTTTTTCAAGTTTTGCTCTTAAATCTTTAAAGTTGTCTGCCATGGCAGTGGAATTCTTTTTCAATAAGTAATTCGAGTAAGGATAAAACTTTTTCTTCAATTAGTTAGGCAAGATTATGCCCGAGACAAGGAATATCCAAACGATTAAAGACTGCGCAAATGTTTCAAAAGAAGTATCGGTGCGCCTAAAAAATCAGAAGACCGCAGCCATCCCGAATTTCTCTTAAACCAATCCGCTCAAAACCGCAGAATGAAGATCCGCAGAAAATATTCGGCGCATCAAAATCATTAAAATGGTCCCTAATTTTTATACAACCTTTATTCTTGATTTCGACAATGACTGACACCACATCCGATATGGAAGAGCCGGGCCTTGAATGGGTTGACTGGTTCAGAAGCGTCGCGCCTTATATTCACGCCATTCGCGGCAAGACCGTCGTAATCTGTCTTGCGGGTGAAATGATCCGGGAAGATCACTTCAACAGCTTCATCGCCGATATCAGCATGATGTCCGCGATCGGCGCAAGAATTGTGCTCGTCTACGGCGTAAGACCGCAGGTCGAAGAACTCATGGGACTGAAAGCCGTCGAGTCCCGCTACGTAAGCGGCATTCGCATCACCGACGCTCAGGCGCTCAGCTGCGTAAAGGAAGCCGCAGGCGAAGTCAGATTGGATATCGAGGCCGCTTTCTCACAGGGACTGCCGAACACTCCGATGGCGCACAGCCAGTGCCGCGTCGTCAGCGGAAACTTCGTGACCGCGCGCCCCCTCGGTATTATCGACGGAACCGATTACCAGCTCACCGGCGTTGTCCGCAAAGTAGATAAGGAAGCGATTAAAAGAGAACTCGATTTCGGCAATATCGTGCTGATCGCTCCGCTCGGCTTCTCTCCGACCGGAGAGGCGTTCAATCTGACCTGCGAAGATCTTGCCTCCTCTGTCGCGGGCGAACTTAAAGCGGAAAAACTCGCCTTCCTCACTAATGTCGACGGTGTCAGAAGATTCGGTGAAGTCGTCACCGAACTGACGGTTCAGGAAGCAAACGAATTTGTGAGCAAAAAACTTGTCGATGACGAGGATATTTACAACCTTCGCTACGCTCTTAAGGCGCTTAACCTCGGCGTCTCGCGCGTGCACATTGTCCCCTACGCGCTCAACGGCGGCATTCTTGAAGAGTTCTTTACGCACGACGGCGTGGGGACCATGATCACGTCCGAGAATCTCGAGTCGCTCAGACAGGCAACCGCAGACGACGTCTCCGGCCTCATCAAACTGCTTGAACCGCTTGAAGAAGACGGTACCTTGGTGAAGCGCCCGAGAGAAAAGCTTGAACGCGAAATCAATCGATTCTATGTGCTTGAGCATGACGGAATTATTTACGGCAGTGCAGCCCTCTACCCGTTCCCCAACGAGAAGCTCGGAGAAATGGGCGCACTGACGGTTGACTCCGCCTATCAGGGTTCCGGTGACGGCGAACGCCTTTTAAAACATATTGAAAACGAAGCCAGAAAAGTCGGACTTACCCGATTGTTCGTGCTGACCACTCGAACCATGCATTGGTTCCTCAAGCGCGGATTCCGCCCGGCAAGCGTCGAGGACCTTCCGATCGAAAAGCGCAAACTCTATAACTGGCAGCGCCGTTCACAAATCTTTATCAAAGATCTCTAGCTATTTTGGAGAATCTCTGTACACTATCCCGAAACTTTTTAAAGGAAATATACAAATGGCACATATGGTTCAGTGCGTAAAACTCGGCCATGAGGCAGAAGGCCTCGATCTGCCGCCGCTTCCCGGCGCGCTTGGCATGAAGATTTACAACAACGTCTCCAAAGAAGCCTGGGAACAGTGGAAGCATCTTCAGACCATGATTGTTAACGAAAACCGCCTTTCTATGGCTGATCCCCGCGCCCGCAAGTGGCTGATGGAACAGATTGAAGCGCATTTCTTCGGTGAAGGCGTTGCCCATCCCGAAGGCTACGTTGAGCCCGAAAAGAAGGCCTAAGCCTTTCACCGCCGACACCAAACTCCGCCCGCGCGGAGTTTTTTTATTGCCGGACGCAAATACCAACTTATACGCATCAGTCGTTTTAAATAATTTGCGAGAAAAACTTCGCAGCAGCCTGCGCCTTCGAAATGAGAATAAAAATATTATCGAAAATCCATAAATTTCAGGGAAAATTTTTCAATAATGTACTATACATCAAGGCATTCACTCATTTAGGAGATATGTGATGACTCTTAATCGTCGTCAGCTTTTTCGTCTGACCGGCGCCTCTCTTGGTACCGCTCTTGTTTCTGCCGGCTCTTCCGCCGCCTTTGCCGAACAGCCGGAATTTACCGCACCGACTAAACAAAATCCTTTGCTCTTATCCTTTAACGAAAACCCGCTCGGCATGAGCCAAAAGGCTAAAGAAGCCATCGCCAGGGCCGCTTTATACGGTTCCCGCTACCCTTTCCAGCAGGTGGTTCAGTTTAAGAAAGACTTGGCTAAATTTGTCGGCGTCACACCCGATGAAGTTCTTCTCACACACGGCTCCGCGGAAGCGATTCGCGCCACAATCGAGGCCTACAACCTGAAGAACACTGTTCTCGTTCAGCCGGAACTGACTTACGGTGACGGCGCGATGGTTGCCGAACACAACGGCATGCCGATCAAGAACGTTAAGATGGGACCGAACTGGAGTGTCGATCTCGAAGCGCTCAAAAAAGCGGCCGCTTCCGAAGCTAAAAAGCACCATGTAATCGTTTATCTGGTGAACCCGAACAACCCCACTTCGACCATTGCCGACTGCGGCTTCTTGATCAAATGGATCAAGTCTCAGCCGAAAAATACCTTCTTCGTTCTGGATGAAGCTTACGGCGAATTTGTCAATGACCCTTCTTTCAAGTCCGGTGTAGAACTTGTAAAACAGGGCTTTGACAATCTGGTCGTCCTGAAAACTTTCTCCAAGATTTTCGCCATGGCCGGTATGCGTCTCGGCTATGCGATCGGTGCCGTCAGCGTGATCAACAAGATCCGTGATCACGTCGCCTACGAAGTCATGATGAATCAGTCCACGCTGGCAGCAGCGATGGCGGAAATGAACGACAAGGAATTCCTTGCCGAATCCAAAGAAAGCAACGACAAAGCTCGTGAAATTCTGTACAAAGCTTTGGATGAACTCAAGATTCCGTATCTTCCGAGCCAGACCAACTTCGTATTTATCGACTTGAAAGCGCCCCTGAAACCGTTCTTCGAACATATGAAGGACGAAAACATCATGGTGGGCCGTCCCTTCCCGCCTGCTCTGCAGTGGTGCCGTATTTCTCTCGGAACGCCTGCTGAAATGACGTACTTCGTCGAGAAACTCAAGGAATTCCGTAAGAAAGGCTGGATATAACCGCTGCCATAGCTGAATAGGATATAACGGAGCCGCGACGGCTCCGTTTTTTAATGCCTAAAAAAAAGACCGCAGCGGTTTTAGGGCTGCGGAAAATGACGAACAATGAAAGGGTAGTCAAACTGTTATGAGGCTGCGAGCTCCTCGGACTCCATCATTTCTTCAGATCGCTCGGAAACTTTCTTCGGGTCATACCGGAGTTTCTGCCAAACCAATACGAGACCAAGCAGCGCGATCGCAGCTAAGTAGCCCCACCAGCGCTGGCTGTGCGGGAGAACGAAACCGGAAATCATCGCCGGGAACATAAATATCACGGTCGAGGCCAAGAGAAGCAGACGCTCGATAATATTGCATTTTCCGATCAGCCAGCCCTGCACCGCAGAAGCCATCGTAACCATGCCGAGGCCGGTCATTGCGAAGATAAAGAAGCTCGCTGCCCAGGAGTCAATTCCAATAAGGAGAATGTCGGAATTAAAGAGGAAGAAGATCGGGATGATCGCTGTGCGGATGTCGTACAAAAAGCCCTGAATACCGACTGAGATCGGGTTTTCTTTGGCGATCGCGGCTCCGGCATAGGCGGCAAGACCCACGGGCGGCGTATCGTCGGCGAGAATACCGAAGTACAGACAGAACAGATGGGCAGCGATCAGCGGAATCACAATTTCCTGACCGTGCAGTGAAAGACCGGTGGAAAGTTCGACAATCACAGGCGCCGTTAACGATGCCATGATGATGTAGTTGGCTGTCGTCGGCAGACCCATGCCAAGAAGCAGACTCGCGACAGCCGTGATCAGGATCATCAGGAAGATGTTGCCCATGGACATCACTTCCACGAAGGATGTGATCTGCTGGCCGAGACCAAGCGAGACGCAGCCCACGATAATGCCGGCGGATGCTGTGGCAAGCGCGACGCCCGCCATATTATTGGCGCCGGCTGCCATAGCGTTCAGTGTGTTTTTAATACCAAACTTGAAGGCGGCCCAAAGATCAGCGTTGTGCAGTCTGGCAATGGCGACAGGCTGAAGAACCATAATGATGGCAAGAGCCAGAATCGCTCTGAAAACGGAGAGCTCTGCAGAATGCATCTCGACCACCAACTCCCAAATAAGCACGGCAAGCGGGATCAAATAATGCAGACCGTTTTTCAGCTCTATCAGAAATCGAGGAAGCTCGCTCTTGGGAAGTCCTCTCAAACCAAGCTTGCAGGCTTCAATATGCGTGATCCAAAGCAGACCGATATAAGAGGCGAATGCCGGAACAGCAGCGGCTTTGGCCACTTCTACATAAGGAACATTGACGTATTCGGCGATGATGAATGCGGCCGCGCCCATGACCGGAGGGGCAAGCTGTCCGTTCACCGAAGAAGCAACCTCGATCGCGGCAGCCTTCTTGGCGGGATAGCCCAGACGCTTCATCAAAGGAATCGTAAAGGTACCGGTCGTCACCACGTTGGCGATGGAAGAGCCCGAAACCATTCCGGAGAGCGCCGAACTCACCACTGCGGCCTTTGCGGCGCCTCCGCGGTACTGTCCGAGTCCGGAGATCGCCAAACGAGTAAAGAACGCGCCGCCGCCCGCGCGGTCAAGCATAGTTCCGAACATCACAAAAAGGAACACGACGGTTGCGGAAACATGAAGCGGCACACCATAGATACCCTGCGTATCCATAGTGATCTGGGAGATGAAACGGGAAAGTGTCGCACCTTTAAAGGCAATTGCATCCGGAAGGTACGGGCCTAAGAAGACGTAGGCCATGAACGCGCCGCAAATCACCGGCAGCGCAGGGCCAAGCACGCGTCTTGTCGCTTCAAGCATCAGGACGACAAGAAGCACGCCGAATATCAGATCTCGTCCGATCGGCTGCCCCGGCCGCTCGGAAATGCCGGCGTAATCAATAACAATATAAAGCGCGGCGATAACGCCTACGATGCCGATCATGAAGTCGACAATCGTGACGCGTTTCATCGCAAGCAGAATACGGAGGTCCCAGCGCGAATTCAGATTGGATTTGAGCGTTGGGAGATTGAGATAAATCAGTGCAAGCGCGAAGGCCAAATGAAACGCCTTCACGTAAAGAGAATCCAGAAGCAGCCACGAAGCGGTGGACATCTGGAAAAACGCCCATGCGAGAGCGACGATATAGGTCAGCTTAGCGGACAGACCTGTCTTATCTCCGACAATTCCTTTTTCGGCCTGCTGCTGAACCTGCTTTTTATATTCCCCGATCACATCTTCGGGCGCGTCTTTTTTAGGTTTGGGAATATACCCGGGAATGCCTGCCTGAGGCAGAAGCATTTCTGTTTTGTTCTTGTCCGTCATGGCGTCCTCTCATTTTTTTGTGGTCCCTACCGGGGGTGCAAAGACCCGCAGGCCGGCGGGTCTTCATTTTTAAGCGAAGCGGCGCTTATTTAATGAGGCCGGCTTCCTTGTAGTACTTCATTGCGCCCGGATGGATCGGAGCGGTCAGGCCTTCAAGCATGCTCTGAGGAGTCAGACCGGCGAGCGCAGGATGCAGCTTCTTGAACTGATCAAGGTTGGTCATCACTTCTTTAGTGATCGCGTAGACAACGTCATCCGGTGTATCCGCCGATGTCACGAGCGTGGCAAGCATGCCGACCGTTTTCACCTTGTCCTTGGCGTTGGTCGCGTCTGGATACTGATCCATCGGGATTTCTGTCATTGCGTAGTAAGGCGCATCCTTCAGAAGATCGCCGACCTCGGTGATCGGAACGATACGGACTTTGCGTTTGCCTGCGGTTGCTTCCTTGATGTTGCCGTTCGGATGTCCGACGGTATAGAAGAAACCGTCAATACGGCCGTCCTGCAGCACGCGGGGCGCGTCAGCCGGTTTGAGCTTTTCGTCTCTGAAGTCTTTGCCCGGAACGATACCGGCATATTTGAAAATATCGGTGGAGTTCACGCGGTTGCCTGAACCCGGGTCGCCAAGGTTGATCGTTTTGCCTTTGACGTCATTGATCGACTTGATGCCGGAGTCTTCGGCTGCGACGAATGTCACGGCTTCAGGAGCAAGAGCGAACACCGCGCGAAGCTTGGAAACGGGCTTGCCTTCCCAGGGACCTTTTCCGTTGTAGGCCATGTACTGTGTATCGGCCTGAGCGATACCGAAGTCAAGATCTTTGGAATCGATCGCGTTGATATTGAATTTAGAACCGCCCGTGGATTCTACGGAAGCGCGTACACCGTACTGATCTTTTTTGGCGTTGACGATTTTGGCAATCGCGCCGCCTGTCGGATAGTAAACACCGGTGATGCCGCCGGTACCAATCGTGACGAATTCGGTCTTAGCCGACACGGATGCGCCGCAGAGCGCAAGAGAAGCGGCCAGAGCGAGCGGAACAAGTTTCTTAGTAAACATAAAATTCTCCAAGCGAAGTGAAAATTAACCATTAGCCGCAGCTGCTCAGCTTGTGGCGTCCGCACAGCCGCTGTATTCGGGGAAGTCGGCTCAGTCTTTTAGACCGATGCGGGTTTGCTTCTGCAAACCTTTTCTTCCTACTTGTACACATGCAAGAAGCGTGCCAACTTTATTTGTAAGCCAAATGCACGGTTTTAGACGGCCTTATCCGACCATCTGCACAGTTATGCACCGATATAGAGAATTAAGAGGATGCAATATGCACCGATTTAGTGCGCTATTTTTGGGCAAGCATTATTTAGTTCCTAAATTAAAATATCAGCCTTGTGCTTTTATTCATTTAGGAGAACAAATTGAGTCAAAAAGAATTTGTCAAACCGGTTGATCTTGAGAACCCCTATCGTCTCTTCAATTTAGGCGGTACGGTGTTTTTGGAAGTCAAAGAAGGCGACGACATCGATGTTATGCCTGCTTCCTGGGCCTGTCCTGCTGACTATACAAAGATGAGTGTCGTGGTGGACTCGACTCACTACTCCCGCAAAATTTTGGATAAGGCTGAATACTTCCTTCTGACCGTTCCGGGATACGGCATCCGCAAGGAACTGCTTTATCTCGGCTCTGTCAGCAAGAACGGCAATCCCAACAAAATTCAGGACAGCGGTCTGAAGTTCTTCAATATTGAAGGCTGTGATTTTCCGCTTCCCGAAGGCTGCGCTGCTTGGGCGCTGATCAAGCGTATTCCTGAAGCGCATATGGAAAAAAGCTATGACATGTTCGTCGGAGAAATTGTCAAGGCATGGGCCGACAGCCGTGTCTTCTCCGACAACCACTGGCATCTGGAAAAAGGCCCGGAAGAGCTTCGCTCTCTTCATTACGTGGCGGGCGGCCATTTCTATGAAATCGGCAAGAGCGTAGAAGTCACGCTCTAAACACAGCAAACGCCGGATCCGATTTTCTCGAACCCGGCGCCTAAAAGCGGACCTCCTCATCGAGGTCCTTTTTTATTCAGAAAAGTCGGAGATTATTCTCCTTCTTCCGTGCCCTTATCGACAACTTCAACCATTTCCTCTTCAATCTTCTTCAGAGTTTCAACGTTTTTGTCTTCGGGTTTCTGTTCAACCGGTTTTTTGTCTGTCTTGCTGCAGTCACATGCCATGATTAGTATCTCCTATACTGTGTTTCTGTTTTAACGGATTACAGCCTTTCCGTATGCTTTTGAGTTTAAGCATGCGGGCAAAGACGGGTAAAATTTCACGACCAATATAGGCATTCTTCACAAAAGGCCCTGTGATGTCAGATGAAGCGCGAGTCACCGATCTGAGAGAAGCGAAGTTCGGTATTCAGAAAGTCAGAAATTCCAGATACGTTTTCGAATACAAAAACATTTGGGATCCGATTAAGAAAAGATCCAAACCGCTTTACCGTATCTCGGTTGGAAAAATTATCGGAAACGAAATCATTATTAATGATGATTACCTAGCCCGTCATCCGCAGCTTGCCCAAGGCGACTTTGTTCTGAAAGACGGAAAACCCGCCTATGAACCGAAGATTGAAGCGCCCTCCTCTCTCTTTAAGGTCAGGGCAATCGACCACTTTGTGCTCACGAGCCCGCGGCCGCAGGTACTCGCGCAGTTTTATTCCGATTTGGGTCTACGCGTTGAAAAAACATCACGGCGTTATGAAGTTTATCTTCCGTTCTCTAAAATAAATATCCACGACGAGAACGACCCGCTTTTGCCCGCGGCGGAAAATCCGACACCGGGCTGCGGCGACTTCTGCCTGGAGATTGAAACCGGAAGCGATCTGCACAAAATCGCCGAAGCGTTTAGGAACCAGGGCGTCGAAGTTGAAGGACCGCTCCAAAGGCATGGCGCCAAAGGAGCGATGCAATCCATTTATCTGAGGGACCCGGACCGGAATCTGGTAGAACTCTCTGTTTACACAGGAAATGAAAATGACACAGCAGGCTGACAATACTCCTAAAGAAGAACCGACGGCTGCCGCGGACACAAATAAAAAATCATCAATCCTTAATCGGGATTTTCTGGCGTCAGCCTCCGTGCATAAATTATTTTGGGGTTATCTGCTCTGCGGAAGCATTTTCTGGCTTTTAGTCTTTTACGGCACCGGCATGGCCTTCTCGTACGGGCCGGACACCAACTATGACGCGGCAGGTCTTTGTCTTTTGATCGTCGCCGTCATTCTGTATCTCTGGGGATT
Organism: Parasutterella muris; assembly: GCF_943193095.1. NCBI lineage: Bacteria > Pseudomonadati > Pseudomonadota > Betaproteobacteria > Burkholderiales > Sutterellaceae > Parasutterella > Parasutterella muris. The sequence continues at coordinate 101,550 of NZ_CALPCV010000006.1, forward strand.
TGTGTTTTCTGTTCTGTCATTCAGAGCCGCGTGGCGCCTGAAGACACAGCCGCTTGCGCGTTACGCGTATCTTTTTGCGCTTGTCATTTATCTCATCACGCTCTTTAGCGGACTCTTTGTATTTATCCATATCGGCATGATGATGTAAAGACGGCATAGGACTCAGGAAATCTCTAACCGCGTAGTGTTAAAAAAATTTCTGAGCATTCCTGAATTCTCGATTTCTTTCCATAAAATAAAAATCTGAACGCTAGCAATTGTTACCGCTAGTCCCTCCAAACTTAGAGATATAACATGGCCCTGATTGTTCAAAAATACGGCGGCACATCCGTCGGCACTACCGACCGAATCAAGAATGTCGCCCGAAGAGTTGCTAAGTGGCACAATGCCGGCCATCAGGTTGTGGTGGTTGTTTCCGCGATGAGCGGAGAGACCAACCGTCTGATCGCATTAGCAAAAGAAATTCAAAAAAATCCCGATCCCAGAGAACTCGATGTGATTGCTTCCACCGGTGAGCAGGTCACGATCGGTCTCCTCGCAATGGCTCTTCAGAATATCGGACTCAAAGCCAAAAGCTATACCGGTCCGCAAGTTAGAGTCCTTACGGATGATGCGTTCACAAAAGCCCGCATTAAAGAAATTGACGGCGACCGCATTAAGAAGGATCTTGATGAAGGAAAAGTTGTCATCGTCGCCGGTTTCCAGGGCTGCGATGAAAACGGCAACATTACAACACTCGGCCGCGGCGGCTCTGATACATCCGCAGTTGCGCTTGCCGCCGCTCTGAAAGCCGATGAATGTCTGATCTTTACAGACGTGGACGGCATTTACACCACCGATCCCCGTGTCGTCAGCAATGCCCGCAAACTGAGCATTGTTGCCTTTGAAGAAATTTTAGAAATGGCCTCTCTCGGCTCTAAAGTTCTTCAGATTCGAAGCGTCGAATTCGCAGGCAAGTACCACATTCCGACCCGTGTACTCTCAAGCCTGACAGACCCTGATATTCCGCTGGATGAAGAGCAAAATTCCGGCACCCTGATTACTTTTGAGGATGATCCTAAGATGGAAAAAGTCGTTGTTTCCGGTATCGCTTTCAGCAGAAACGAAGCCAAAATCACTCTGCCGCACGTCCCTGACACCCCGGGTATCGCTTATAAAATTCTCGGTCATGTCGCCGAAGCCAACATTGAAGTTGACATGATTGTTCAGAACGCCGCTAAGAACGGTTTAACGGACTTCAGCTTCACTGTAAGCCGCAACGATCTTGACAAGACTCTTCAGGTCCTCAAGGACAATGTTCTTCCCTATCTCGGAGAAGAGGGTATCCTGACTGACGCCTCCATCGCCAAGATTTCCTGCGTCGGTATCGGCATGCGCAGCCACGCCGGTGTCGCAGCCAAGATGTTCCGCGTTCTCGCAGAGGAAAACATCAACATCAAGATGATTTCCACTTCTGAAATCCGCACCTCGATCATTGTGGATGAGAAGTACATGGAACTCGCTGTTCGCGCTCTCCATAAAGCATTTGGTCTTGACAAAGAGACAGGCGCTATGGAAGGCTAATCTTTCGCTCTAAAAATCAAATCGGCGCAGGACTTTTAGTTCTGCGCCGTCTTCTTTCTAATTTAATTAACCGAAGTTTTTCTTAATGTGATCCTTCCAGCGTTTGACGTCTTCGTCAATCTTGGGATTTTTAAGAACGTCATTGCAAATAAAGGATTCCATCGGTTTCATGCCAATAAAGGCAAACGCCTTGTGGAGCCAGAAGAAAACGCCGTCGATGCCTTTTCCTTCAAAGAACTGATCTTTTTCTGTGAAAGCCTGAATCGGCGCATTCCAAGTGGAGCTCAGCATGTATTTCTTATCATTCAGAATACCGCCGGTGCCATAGCCCTTGGTCGGAGTTTCGTGATGGCGGCCGTCTCCGTGCGCAATGCCGGGCTGCATCCAGACAAGATCCAGATAGCGTTTAAACTGCCAAGGCGTACTCATCCACCAACCCGGTGTCTGCACGATAACGAAATCAGCGCGTTTAAATTTTTCTGCTTCAGCTGCCGGTTCCCACTCACTGTCTACGAGTGTGATTTCCGTGCTATAGCCCAGCTTCTGAAGTTCTTCGTCGGCAATATTGCTCAGATAATGGTTTAAGCAGCCGCCTCTGCCGTAATTCTCGCAGCCGCAGTCAATAATCAGTACGTGCTTAGGCATTTCACTACTCCTAGTTAATTGCTCGATTTTAATGATAGAACCGTTTTATCCGTCCATCGCTTCTTATTTCAGGTATTCCGCCTCAAACTGTCTGACCTGGCGGTAAAGCTTCTCGTTAAACGGCACGTTTAAGCCGAAGCTAGCCGCCTTGTCGATCACTGTTCCTGCGAAGCTCTCAACTTCCGTCGGGCGCTTAGCCAAACGGTCCTGCCGCATAGACGGCATTCCTTTTGGGTTCAGCTCGTCAATAATTTTCAGATATTCTTTGAAATCCTTCTCGCTAAGCCCCGTGCCCTCGAGCTCCGAGAGCTTCAGCACTTCGCGCATCGCTCCGATCATGACATCTCTGGCCTCTCCCGGCTTATGAATCATCTCGAAGCAGCCGTTGTAGACGGAAAGCGTTTGGTTCACACCGACATTCAGCATCCATTTGCACCACATTCGATGAATAATATTGCTGTCGACCAAATGCGGCATTTGAGTTCGGCGGAAGAATTCAACCGTATCCTGCAGAGCTTCGATTTGTGATCGATTTTGCGGGCTGAGGCCGATCACAAGTTCTCCAAACGTGCGGTACGTCAGTGTGTTGTTCTGAAACAACGCGTCCATCCTCTGCGCCACACAATGCACAATCTTTTTCAGTCCGAGCTCTTCAGCAATGATGTCTTCGCTGGAGATTCCGTTCATGACCGAGACCACGATGGTATTTTGATCCACTGCGTCCTTAACCAAGCGAAGGGCCTGTCTCAGGACCGGCGCCTTAAGAGCCACGATTAAAAGATCCGGCGCTTTATTGAGTTCTTTAGGACTTTTAAAGCAAAGGTTTGCTGGCGTTCCGTTGACGGTAATTCTTTCCTGACGATAACGCTCCACGCGATGGGGTTCCGCCAGGAAATAAGTTTGTTCAGAAGGAAGCTGAGGTGACAGGAAAGAGCTGTACATCACGCCAAGCGCGCCTCTTCCGAGAATTGCTGCTGATTGGATTGTCATTGGCAGAGTAACCGTTTAGTCAATATCAAACCGCTTGAAGTTTTTGAGATTATCACTTTTTATCGATCTTTCGAGCGGGAGAAAGTAATGCGACGCATGTAAAGTCATTCTGCCGAATACTTGTGCTGTTTCAAATCTGTAAAGAGATATCGAACTTATCAAGCGCCTGCTCAGCGCTGCGCAATGAAAAGATTTAAACCTGAATTCCCAAAATTCTAGGAGCTATTTTTACAAATAGTCTCATCTTCAATTTAACCAATTGATTTTATACCCCTTTTGAGCAAGGCATGGATGGACTTCTTTAACTTCATAGGCGATAATTATAACCTATGAAAGAAACCAATCACCCTACAAATATGGATAGCAAAACTCAGGAACAGTGCTTCTTAGAA